>JAGASP010000078.1 GCA_017621695.1 Clostridia bacterium | reverse complement strand
GAACAGGTTCCGCAACCACCGGGACAGAAGACTCCACGGCGGGAGCTTCCGCATCACGGTCAATGACAATATCGAATATGGACAACTGACCTTCCATGGTCTTTCTCATTTGACCACCTCATTCCGATCCGGCACGTAACGCCTGCCGCAAATCTCCACGGCTCGGTACGTCTTCCCATCTACGGTCACGGTTGTTTTCGTGGGCTGTCCCCTCTGTGCCGACTGGATATACAGATACTCGGGATGCTCCTTTGCTCGCTTCATGTTGCCGTCGAGGAAGTTATCCCCATTGGCGACCTCCAGCACCTTGACCCCCTTGTTCACAAGGTAGGAGCTGAACTCCCACAGCTTTTCAAATCTGCCGTGGGAATCCACGATGAAGCAGTAATCCTCGGCAGGGTAGTAAGCAGTAATGCGATAGTAGTTAGCCATAATCTTAACCTCCTTTTTATGCGGCAATCTGTTTTAGTGTGCGATTGGCGTAAGGCAACCACACCTTGTTGACGTAATGTAGAACTTCCTCTGCGGGCTTGGTGTTGTGGTCTGCATAGCATTGCAAGACCTTCTTTTGAGACAGCGAGTATTCCACCGTGACCAACGGGGTATCCTGTGTGTCCTTGGCGCGGATGAAGAATATGAGCGTTTCTTCTCGGATGAACTTCTGCTCGTAGCCCATACCGCCGACGCAGTGGTGTAGTAGCTCACCTTCGACCTTCAGATCGGCAGGGCTTCGTGCGATAATGGCGACAAACCCGCTCCGCTTGTTGTGTTGCATGGGCAGGTATTTTTCAGCTACCGACGCAAACTTCGCGTATAGCTCAGCACGCTCCTCCTGATCCTTTAACGCCTTCGCTGTTTTGTACTCGTCGATACGGATATCGTGCCAACGCATAAAGTCGTGTGGGTATCGGTTCTTGTCTACCGACATATCCAAGCCGAGAAAGATACAGGCTTTCAGATAGTCGAGATACACCCGAGCGCTGATCTGCTGTTTCGCCACATACTCAAAGAAAGGCTTATAGTCCCCGTCCAACATCTCACGAATGGGCTTGAAGTCCCGCTCACGGCAGAAGGTCTTCTTGACCTCCTCATACGCTTGCGTTTCAAGCAGAGACGTTCCGCGACGGTAGGCTGATAGAATGGTGGATATGTAAAAATAGCGTCCTGCAAGCACCTGACGGTTGCTCCAGAGCCACTTGCGGAAGCTTTTATCCTTCGCCGCCTTGGTCAGGATCTGCTTGCTGAAAACGTATTTCTGCAAGCCCATCTTCATCAGGTATTCTGCTTGCGGGTACTTCTCATAATTACGGAGAAATTTTAGAATATCCGCATCCTCGTACAACTTCCAAGAGGAGTATTTGTATTCCGGGAACTTCGCCAGATACTCCTTGTTGACCACCGGTGCGTAGGGATCGAAACCGGAGTCGTAATACCAGCCCCACTCATCATCCTCATACCACTTTTGCGTTCTGTTCAATCCCTCAGCGTACCAACCGACGCTGTAGCCGCCGATGTAGGTGAAGCACATATCTTTCACATAGCAGCGATCAGAATGAACGCCATGGACAGCAACCTGTTTGTAGTGCCAATTCTTGTAACGGTGACGGACAGCCACCGTGACCTTGACCAGCTCGCCATCATTTTTGGTGAGGTAGGAATAAAAGCGGGTATTGCCGTGAGGCTCGGGATAACGGATTACATCCCGCTTGCGGATCTTTTCAACAATGTATTTCGGGATCGGCTTGATTTTTTCCATTTTCATGACATTTACCTCACTTCACAATTTCAACTTTTTGATCGAGCAGCATATACAGCTTATACATCAGCTCGGTATCAGCGTAGGGATCGGGAGCCTGTTCCGGCTCTATGATCTCGCCCGTGGTGGTGTCAACCTCAAAGCCTTCGACGGGCTGATACTTAGGAAACAACCGCTTTTCACTTTCGCTCTCAATAACGGCTACATCGGTGAACGCCCGTAGTTTCTCAATATAGGCATCTGCCCGATGGTACGGGAATCCGATCATAGGCACGCGCTCGGAAAGTCCGAAATCACGGCTGACTACGGTCAGCTCCAAAGGCTTTGAAGCGTTCTCGGCAGACTCTCCAAATATCTCGTAAAAGTCCCCGATACGCATAGCGATTACCGCCTCGGGGTGTTCCTGTTGATACCCCTGATAGCGAGTCCACAAGGGCGAGATTACGGGCGTTTCAGGCTCTTTTACCTCCGCGGTAGGTACTTGCTCCACTACGGGTTCCACGTCTTCTACGGGGCTTTCAGGAGCCTCCTCGTAGGTGTCGGATACCACCTCATCCTCGTCATATTCGTCAGCATCGGCGGTTTCTTCAACCTCCGTCTCTGGCTCGTCGAACAGGTCGAACATGGACATTTGACCTGCCTTGGGCTGAGGCTTGGGAGCAGGAGCCGTAGGTGTATCGGTTGCTGTTGCGGTGGCTATTTTCTTGGGTGCAGCCGGCTTAGGAGCTTTGTACTCCGTTCCATCCTCGTTGTAGAGTGTACCAAGGATGCTGTCTTCCTCAAAATAGTGGATCGCCCATCCGAACACGATATCGCTGTGCAGACAGGCACAGGTCGCACCCTTGGCGGCCTGCTTACGTGCTTCTTCGGTGGCGTACTTCATAAAGCCTGCCAAGGTCTTTTTGGAGATCAACTTCTTGCCGTCCTTTTCGACTGGCACGCCATTGTTAATCTTATCGACCAGCACCTCGCTGACCGTTTGCTCCAAGTATTCTTTCAAAACCTTTTCTTCGGTTGTCGTTGCGGTGAGTTGTAACGTCATGTTTCATTCCTCCTTTGTATTGATTTTGGTTGTCACATAAAAGAAAAAAGACCCCTTATCAAAAGGGATCCTCGTGCCAGATGCCGTCCCGCACCTCGGAGTGCTTGATCGGTATTATGACCCATTTCGGGTTCTTTAGGATATGCCCGTCCTCCCTCGCTCTGGGAGGAAAGCGGATGTACCCAGCCTTCGCCTTGACCGCTTGGCGGTAGGTGTAGGTCTTGAAATGACGGATGTAATTGGTGCTTCCGGCTTCTTTATAGCAGACCTTGTAACCGTAGGGATTGTTCATTTCAGTTTTCATATCACATCCCCTCAGTCCTCAAATTCTTCCTGCAAGGCGCTCAGCACCTCGCCTTCAATGTCGATATCGTCCAACTGCTCGTCGATCAAGTCAGCGACAAGACTTGTCACAAGTGGCTCTATATCCACGTCACGGATGCGCTGGGTGATCTTTTGGGTGATCAGCTCTTCCAGGTCGATTTCGTCCATGGCCTCGCTGATGGCTTCTTCAAAATCGTAATGACGGATAGCACTCTTGATCTGATCGCGGATATCGTTTTTGATACTCATTTTTTAGTCCTCCTTGATAATGCCGTACTTATCGTCGGCGTAATATGCGTTTGAAAACCAGTTGAAAATGGCGGTGCATTTCACACCTTTGTAGTCCACAATGTAGACCACGTGGTCGGCCTCCTGCCGGCTGTCTAGAACAGTGATCTCATCCATAGCCCCGTTGAGGGAATGGATATGTGCTTGGGTTTTAAAGCTCGTCATGCTCGGTGTCCTCCTTGTCGTCACAGTAATCGACCAAATCAAAGGTAAGCGTAAGAGCCGTGGGCGTTTCCAACGTACCCATGGTGTAGTCGTAATCGTAGTAGTCTGCCGGGGAGCTGTGGATTGCCTCTAAAATGTGCAAGGCGAGATACAGGTGATCCTCCTGAATCATGTGGATGGCAAAGTCCTTCAGACTTTCGTAGGTGGTAATGAGATCGGTCTGCTCGGATAGCTTTTCGCAAGCGTCGTTGAAGTTCATAGAGTAGAGTTCTTTCACTTTCATGGTGTATACCTCCTTATAGGTCATTATCGTCTTCATCGGTCAGCGCCTCAATAGCGAGCCGCATGCCGAGACGGAAACCGTAAATAAAAGAATCGCGCTCACAAAATCCGGAGATCTCGTCAGCGCAGCTTTGATATTTTTCAAGGATTTCTTTTTGGTCATCGTTTAAGGTTTTGTTGAGAGCATCGTGATTGCGCTCCAAAAGCTTCAGAAGGTCGGGCACTTGCGGATTGGCTTGCGCCTGTTCTTGTGGGTCGATGTTACCGTACCAAAGGTCAATGAGCGTTCTTTTCATTTGCTGTATTCCTCCAAGTATTTCTTATATTCGGTGTCCTGCCTCAAGACCTGCATGATCTCGGGCAGCATTTCGTCTTTCGATCTGCCCACGCAGCAAAGCATGAGCAAGTTGGTGTTGGAACCAAAGAGCCGACGGAAGGCGTAGTCACAAATCTTGGCAATGTCGTCGTCTTTGTGCTCGCTGGTCTGGTTGATGCAGCAGATAGCCGTCAGGATGGCTTGTACTTCCTTGGTGTTTTTCATGTTCTCACCTTCGAATCTCAATCAAGCCTTCGGAGTATTCTTCAATACCGTTGTACTTAAAGGACTCGCCGTAGGCCTCAAAATCAAAATAGTCCAACAGACTGTCGGGAATCTCATACCCGCAGTTGTTGAACATCTCACGACCGTAATCGTCCCAGTCGTAATTTTTATAGATATAAATGTCATCGTCCCAGTCCGCGCCGTACCGATCCACAAGTTCTTCAAACTCACGAAAACCGCGCACTTCCAGGAACGCCATAAGGGTGTCATATTTGCCGGAATCTTCCAGCACCTCGGCTTCATGCAGGATATCAAAGAGCCGCTGGGGGTGCATATAGTCCCAGTTGGCCGCGTCGGACGGAAAGTTGTCAATATCCTGAATGAACAGCTCCTCGTCGATACCGTTAAGCTCAAAGCCCTGACGCTCCAATTCTTCCACGATCTCGTCCCAGTCTCCATAGTCGGCCAAGTCAAGCCAACGGGATCCCAAAGCACGCTCGTTGCACTCGTTATAAGAGCCCCAAGACCCGATGACGATTCTGATTTCATTGCTGTATGTCTTAGTCATTGTTATTACCTCCTTCGATGGCGCGTTTTTCGCTGATCATGTCCTCGACCTCTTCCCAAAGAGCCAGCAGGTCGATCACGGGTTTATTATTAGTTTCCTAACGGATATCCTTGCTTTTGTTTTTCATTCCGACACCTCCTTAAAGTCATCCACGGCCAGTTTGGTGTACTCACAGCCGTATTCGAAATAATAGCCGTTTTCATCGGAAAGCAGCGGGTAGGTTACAACGCTGATCTTGCCCTCACGGGTGATAGCCACGCTGATCTCGTTTTTCAGTTCGTTCAGATCGACGATGTTAAAGGTGACGTAGCACTCACCGTCGTGATATTGGAATTCCTTCATGTAGAAACGATTTTTCATGTTCTTAACCTCCATTTCAATCTACAAATTTGTACCAGATGTTGTAATTGAGCTCGATCTCTCGGGTCTCGTAATTGTCCTTACCGGTATCAAGCTGGACTTCGCGGATTTCGTAGTGCGCACCCTTGTATTCGCCCTGCTTATCGGGGATGGGATGGCAATTTTTGACGCAATCCTCGAACACGCGGATGTACGGCTTGCCTGCTTTGCTCATGCAAGCGATGACGAGATCGGTATCTGTGATATAGCCAAG
>JAGASP010000004.1 GCA_017621695.1 Clostridia bacterium | reverse complement strand
GGAAGAAACCGAGATGCATATCGATGAAAAAACTTGAGTCGATATACGCCTTCGGCGTTCGATATGTGCGTCGATTCCCTCCGCACTCGATATTCCGAGCGGGCGATGCCCGCATCGGATCGATATGCCCACTTGCGTGGGCTCTACGGGCTTTCAGCCCGTAAACAACAATTTCCATATATAATAAATCTAAAACCAAAAAGAAAAGGAGCCCACCATGCTGTATCTGGAACGCTTTGATCTGCCGACTGCCAACGACGAGTTGAACTTCGTTTTTGACGATCTTCGGCTGGACATGACCTGCTATCAGAATCGAAACGGCGCCTATCCTTTTCATATGTTCCCTCAGCGCGGACTTTCAAAGATCAGCTTTGCCCCCATCACGGTTTTTTACGGCGGCAACGGCTCGGGCAAGTCTACCCTTCTCAATGTGATCGCGGAAAAACTCAATCTATCCCGTTGCGCACCCTTTAATCAGTCTCCTTTTTTTGAGGCCTATCTTTCCAAGTGCAAAAGCTACATACCGTCGGGCACCGGCGTGCCTTCCGAAAGCCGTATCGTGACCAGTGATGACGTGTTTGAGTTTCTGTTGGATTTTCGCTCTGTCAATCAGGGAATTGACAGAAAACGGGAGCAATTGTTTGAAGAATGGGAAACTCTTAGGAAGGATGGCAGCTTCCGTTTGCAAAGCCTGTCGGACTTTGAGGAGCTTCAAAACCGCAACCGCGCCAAGCGTATGACACGGTCAGCTTATACCCACCGCCGCTTGCCCGACAATCTCATCGGTCGCTCCAACGGCGAATCCGCGTTCGGCATTTTTCAGGATCGCATCCGCGAAAATGCGCTGTATCTGCTTGACGAGCCTGAAAATAGCTTGTCTGTCAAGCTGCAAAAGCAACTGGCTACTTTTTTGGAGGAAAGTGTGCGCTTTTACGGTTGCCAGTTGGTGATCTCTACACATTCACCCTTCATTTTGTCTTTGAAGGGCGCGAAGATCTATGATCTGGACAGCCGCCCTGTGGAGGTCAGAAAATGGACGGAGCTGGAAAACGTCCGTGTATGGCATGAATTTTTTGAAGAACACAAGCTGGAATTTTAAAGAAAAGATCACGACTCCTTTTTGAGATGGAGGCATACGTCTCCCTGGTCGTCGATCCAAAGCAGAAAAACATCCGCGGGAGAGAGCCCCCGGCGTTTCAGATAGCTTGAAAGCCAGGCCTCATCCTTGCCGGACATTTGCAGATTCTTTTTTTGTATTTGACCGTCTGAGATCAAAAGATGCACGATCCCCCGTTCCTTGACGGGAATGGATGCGTCCTGGGCGGATGCGGGACGCGCGGATGCGGATAGAATCACGCTGATCTGACCGTTGGGCTCCAAAATGGCATATTCTACTTCGCGGGGGTCGGGTACGTCCTTGAGACGAAGCTGGGAGATGAGCTCCTCTGCGGAAATGGGGATGCTTTTCATGGCTTTTCTGTCCCATTTGCCGTGGCGGATGAGGACGGTAGGACGGGCACCCAAGAGGGACTTGAGGGCGGGGATCTTCAAAAGCAGCATGGACAAGAGCATCTCCAGGGATACGAGGATCACAACCGGGAGAAGGGAATGCATGAGCGGTATCTCTGGATTGGTCAGGGGCATGGATGCAATCTCGGATAGAAGAAACGCGGTGATAAGCTCAGACAACTCAAGCTGTCCGAGCTGCCGTTTCCCCATGAATCGCATCGCCAGCATGAGGATGCCGTATACGAGAAAGGTACGAAGCAAAACAGAAAACATAAAAAACCTCCGAGGAGACATACCGATTGCAAACAGTATGCCACCGCGGAGGTGCTTTTATGTGAGGGGAAACTCAAAGGGTAAAGAGCTTGATGGCTTTGATGGCGTTGCCGCTTTCAAATGCGCGGACTTCTCCGAGTGCGAAGAAGCTGCCGTCGGGAGCACAAAGGCGGAGCTTTTGGCCGACCTCATAATGAACACCCAGCTTTTTCAGATAAAGCTCACATCCGTTGCGGCAAAGGGTATGGAAGAAGGCGGGGAGTGTGATCGCGGGGAGCGTAGCAAACAGGTCTTCGGTGGGGAGGAGCAGGGATACCCGCGTTGCGTGATCCATGCGTTCCAAGTCTGACAGCGTATAGCATTGAGATAAGGAAAAGCCACAGGCCGCCGTGCGCCGCAGAGAAGCCATAACACCGCCGCAACCGAGGGATGCCCCGATGTCGGCGCATAGGGTGCGTATGTAAGTGCCGCCCGAGCAGGTGACCGAAAGAGAAAAATCCGAGGGGAATTTCGAGGGGGAAACATCCAAGCGGGAGATGAAAATATCTCTTGCCTCGCGTACAACGGTACCGCCCTTTCTTGCAATGTCGCACAGCTTTTGACCTCCGACCTTGAGCGCGCTGTACATGGGGGGGATCTGCGCAATACAGCCCTTGAATTGTTCGGCGGCGGCCAGAACCTCGGGTAGAGAGGGAAGGGCTTGTACGTCGCATACAGACGCGGGGTCAATGATCCCTGTGGTGTCCTCGGTATCGCTTGTCATACCCAGACGCAGAATGGCATCATAGGATTTTTCATCGTGAGCGATATACTCGGATGCCTTGGCCGCGCGGCCGATGAGAACCACCAAAACCCCCGTGGCCATGGGGTCGAGCGTTCCCGTATGCCCCACACGGCGCGTGGCATAGAGACGGCGCACGCGTCCCACCACATCATGGGAGGTCATGCCTGACGGTTTATCGATGAGTAAAATACCCGAGGGCTCGGAAAACGTGGTGGCGCATTCGCTCATGGTCAGACCTCCTTGAGGGGATCGCAGGCGGCGAGCAAGGCCTCTGCGTTTTTATGGAAGATCATGTCTTTGATATCCTGAGATAGGGGGGCGCGTTCCAGCGCTTCTACCTCTGCTTTGGCATCCGTCCAGGGTGTGTCGGTGGCAAACAGCAGGCGCTCGGGCGCGTGGGAGGAAAGGATCCTATGAAGAAGCCCGCTTTTTTGGGGACGGTGGGTGAGAAGTGAGGTGTCAAGGTACACGTCGCGCCCACAGAGCAACGACAGCGTGTCCTCCTCGCAGTTCATGCCGCCCAGGTGTGCCACCACCAGCTTCAGCGAGGGGTGACGCTCCATGACGCGCCGTACCATGACGGGCGTGCAATGCATATGCTCCGGAGACAGGGGATCAAAGCCGGCGTGGGTGATGAGAAACAGACCGTTTTCTTCACAGAGAGAAAGAATGCGGTCATATACGGGATCGTCAAAATCAAAGCCCATATAATCGGGGTGAAGCTTGAGCCCCGGGATTCCCGCTTGCATCAGCCGTGCCAATTCCTCCTCCAACGCTTCTGCGTGCGGATGGAGAGATCCCAAAGGGATCAGACGGCCGTGCAGCGCATTTTTTTGCGATATGGCAAAATCGTTGACCTTGTGCATCTGGTGCGCATTGGTGGCAATGTGGCAGACCACGGATTTGTTGATGTGGGCGGCATCCATGCTATGGAGGAGTCCTGCGGCGGTACCGTCGGTGCTGGGGGAAATGTGCATGGAGGAAATGGTTTTTGTCAATTGCTGCATGGCGCGCGGTGCCAGCGCATCGGGAAAGCAGTGGGTGTGAAAATCTATGATCATATATATCGTATATCCTTTCCAAAGGAACGAGGTTTGATGATTCTGCGACTACCATAGTATTATACACCATTCCAAAGCAAATTCCAAGTACAATTTGTGAATCTTTCAAAAATTTCGGATCCATGAACTTTTGGTGGGGAATGTGCGCAGACTCTTGACGAAAACCGAGAGGCGTGATATAATGTCTTATATCATTTAAGCAAAGAAGGATCCCCGTATGTCCAAATCTTATCAACGTCTTAAATTGGCATGCTTCACCTCTAACGTCGGAATGTCGGTGGTGGGAAATATTTCTCCGCTGCTGTTCATTACCTTTCGCCGACTGTACGGTATTTCATATACGCTTTTGGGCCTGTTGGTGCTCGTCAATTTTTGTACGCAGCTCATCATCGATCTGATCTTTTCTTTTTTTCCTGATAAGTTCAACATTCCCCGTATGGTCAGGCTGATTCCCGTGCTGACGGCGCTGGGGCTTGCCGTGTACGCGTTGTGGCCTCTGCTCATCGGCACGCATATATACATCGGCCTTCTTATCGGTACAGTGATCTTTTCGGCCTCGGGGGGATTTGCAGAAGTGCTCATCAGCCCCGTGATCGCCGCTATTCCTGCGGAAAATCCCGACAGGGAAATGAGCAAGCTTCATTCTGCGTATGCGTGGGGCGTCGTTGCGGTTATTTCGCTGGGGACTCTTTTTCTCCTGCTCTGTGGGGATGCGAATTGGCCGTATCTTGTGTTGCTGTTTGCGCTGATTCCTCTGACCGCCGCCATGCTGTTTTGCGGCACGGAATTTCCCCCTCTGGACACCGAACAAAAGGTGACGGGGGAGGGGAATATTTTCAAGCAAGGCATCCTCTGGCTTTGTGTGTTCGGCATATTTTTCGGTGGTGCGGCTGAGTGCACCATGGCACAGTGGATCTCGGGATATCTTGAGCGAGCCGTGGGCATTCCCAAGATCTGGGGAGACATTTTCGGTGTGGCGGTGTTTTCGGTCATGCTGGGACTGGGACGCTCGCTGTATGCAAAATTCGGGCGCAATATTTATCCCGTCCTGTGCGGCGGTGCGTTGGGTGCTGCTGCGTGTTATCTGATCGCCGTTTTATCGAATCAACCCATTGTCGGTCTGTGTGCCTGTGCCCTGACGGGCTTTTGCGTGTCGATGCTTTGGCCCGGTAGCTTGATCGCCGTTTCCGACAGGATCCCCACGGGGGGTGTTGCCATGTTTGCTTTGATGGCCGCAGGCGGTGACTTGGGCGCATCGGTTGGATCTCAGCTTGTCGGTGCGATCACCGATAAGGTGTCTGCCGCTGACGGTATCGGCGGGTTTGCCGAAAGGCTTGGGCTGACGGCGGAGCAGCTCGGCATGAAGTGCGGCATGGTCGTCGGTATCGGGTTCTCGCTGATGGCACTTTTGGTCTATCTCTGTATGTGGCGCAAAAAGGTCAGAAATAAATCGTATGATTAGAAACGAAAGGAATATTTCATCATGACACACACACACAAACGTCGGTTGCTTCTGTGCGGTGCTTTGGCGGCAGGACTGCTGTTGTTTGGGGCTTGCGCATCCTCGGAAACCACCGATACTCTGACGGACACCGGCATTTCGGATTCTGAAACGACCGATACCCAAGAGCAAACGCCCCCGCCTGAAACCGGGGAGGGCGTGACTGTGAACTCGGAGACCTCCACAGAGGCAATTTCGGAGACGGAAACCGCTTTTGAAACCGCAACGGAAACAGAAGTAGCATCCGAAACCCGGACCGAGCCCGAAACCGAGGGCACGGAGATGCTCTGTATTATGAAGCCTGATAAAACCACCTCTGCCTTCACTGTGGTGCTGGATCTGTCTTTGACTTCCGCGCCCAAGGCCGAGGCAGACCGTATTTGCAAAGGATTGGAAGCCGCGTTTGATGCCAAATTCCGTCAGATGGAGGCTTCTGTAGAAAGCAGGAAGCGGGATACCGAGATCGTGATCGGATCTGCTAACCGTGAGGAATGCGTGGAACTGACTGCAACTCTTGCAGAAGGTGAGTACGCTGTCAAGGTATATCCCACGGGGGACGGAAAGGGACGCATCGTGATTGCTTATACCGATCGCTTGTCCCGCACGTTGGCTGTTGAGTTCTTCTTAACGACCTGCATCGAAGAGCTGGGCGGATGTCTTCCCATGGACTTTGAGGCCAGAGGAAGCAGCAAGACCGACGTGGAGCAGGGAATCATCGTGTCGGATATTTCCAAGCTCCGTGATCCTTTCATTTTGGTGGTGGACGACGTTTACTATGCTTACGGAACGAGCTGGAAGCTTTATAAGAACACCTCGGGAGACTTGAGCGGCCCATGGAAGCAGATCAAGAATATCGTGGAGGTTCCCGAGGACGTGGATACCAACAAGTGGGCACCTGAGGTGCACGTATACAACGGTGCGTACTATATGTTTACCACATATCTTTCCAAAACGACGGGGCATCGCGGATGTACCATCATGAAATCGGATTCCCCCGAAGGACCTTTTGTGGAGATCACAAACGGCCACATCACGCCCAAGGATTGGGATGCCATTGACGGTACGTTGTATGTTGATCCCGAGGGACAGCCATGGATGGTGTTCGTGCACGAGTGGACGTCTACCAAGGACGGTGTCGGTACCTTTGCCGCAGCCAAGCTGTCCGAGGATTTTACCCATTTTATCTCCGAGCCCTTTGAGATGTTTGCCGCCAACGAGCCCGCTTGGGCGACTGCGCAGGTGACCGACGGCTGTTGGATGTATACCACCAAGGAAGGGGAGCTTCTCATGCTTTGGTCGAATTTCGAGCCCGCCGGTTACGCGGTAGCCATTGCGCGCAGCTCCAACGGACGACTCGACGGCGAATGGATTCACGAAGAAAAACAGCTTTACTCCTATAATTTCACAGGAGAGCACGATGGCGGCCACGGCATGATCTTCACAGACCTGAACGGTCGGATGTACCTCTCCATGCATTCTCCCAACACCGATACGAGTAGCCGCAAAGCCACCCCTACCTTTATCCCCATCGTGGAAAAGAACGGCACGTTGGTGTGGACGTATATGGATGCCGTTCGTGAAAACATAACCGTTACGGGAACTTTTCCCGAGGCATGAGGACGGAGACACGAGGACGTGAGGGGAACATTCCCCTTGATCCCTCAAAAAGCTGTTGCAAAATAAAGGCCGGCTTAAAAACGCTTTCACCGATGAAAAAACGATTACCTTCCTGTCGGGCAACACGGAGTGTCTTGACCAAACAATGATACCCAAACAATGATAAAATATGAGAGGAACAATACCATGGATATGCAAAGCATCATGAACCAAATGACCCTCGAGGAAAAGGTGGGTCAGCTGATCGTCGCTCGCCGCCCCCAAGATCCTGCTGTCGCTATGGAGGCCGTCACGAAATACCACCTGGGCGGCTTTACGCTCTATGCCTGTGATTTCGAGCACCGCACGCCCGATGAGATCAAGGATCTTTTGAACAGCTACAAGGAAGCCGCCAAGATCCCGCTGTTTATCGCCGCCGACTGCGAGGGCGGCCGCGTGATCCGTGCCAGTAAGTATCCCGCCTTCCGCGAAAGTGGATTCCCCTCCCCGAGACAGCTCGATGCCATGGGCGGTCTTGATGCTGTTATGGCAGATACCGAGGAGAAGGCAAGATTTTTGTTGGATCTCGGTGTCAACTTCAACTATGCCCCCGTGTGTGATATGTCTGGAAATCCCGAATGCTTCATTTATGACCGCACCTACAGCAACGATCCTGTGGCTACTGCCGCTTATGCCGAGGCCGTGGTATCTGTAATGAACCGCGAGCATATCGTGGGCAGTATCAAGCATTTCCCGGGCTACGGTGACAACGTGGATACCCACACCTCCATCGCCCATGACGACCGTCCGTTATCGCAATTTCTTGAAAAAGATCTCAAGCCCTTTGAGGCGGGGATCAAGGCAGGCGCGCCCATTGTCATGGTAGCGCACAACATCGTTTCCTGCATGGATCCCGATTGCCCTGCCTCTCTTTCTCCTGCCGTTCATAAGTTCTTGCGGGAGGATATGGGATTTGATGGCCTCATCATGACCGACTCGTTGGACATGAACGCGATCACCCTGTATACGGGAGATCAGGCGTCTGCCGTAGCCGCAGTGCTGTCGGGCAACGATCTGCTTTGTTGCTCAAGCTATGACAAGCAAATGCCTGCCGTGCTGGAGGCTGTGATGAGCGGCGTGATCTCCGAGGCGCGCATTGATGCATCCGTTGCAAAGATTCTTGCCTTGAAGGCAAAAATGGGAATTCTTGACTGATGACTGCTATGTGGAGAGAATGACGCATGAACAAAGAAATCAAAGCCTATTGGCAGGCGTTTGGCGGTGGGAAGGATCCCCTCGAAAGCCTTTGCTACGTCCTCTTCAGCGGCGAGGATGAAAAGGGAAGTGTGCTGGTTTCCAATACGCAGGATCCCACTCTTGTGCGCGGCGAAAGCTTTTGGGCGAGAATGCGTTTGACTTCCGATGAGGTGCAAAAGCTGAAAACGCTGATGGTGGATGAGCGTGCCTTTTGGATGGTGACCGATCTGGGCATTGGCATCCTGTTTCCTGCCTTTGTTCCGTCCTTGGGAATGTATTTCTACGTTCATTTGAGAGAAGATCCTTTGGCGGTGCGACGGTTGCTTTATCGCAGACATATGGTGACCCAATATATGCGGCTCTCACCTCCCCCGTTCGGAGGCATCAGAACCCATATGCATCCGCAGGAAGAAGACGAAGCCCTGTATCAGAGGCTATGTGCGATACTTGATTATGTCGAGAAATATTTCAAAATCCATATTCCGTCGGACAAGCTTTGTGCTCTGGAAATTCTGGAGCGCTTTCTCGGTTATACACTTTCTCTGACACGTTGCGACGCCGAGGTTTGCTATCCTTCATATGAAGGCGGCTCCTGCGTCTCGCCTTGGGATCCCGTGCTGTGCACAACACCCATGACGGCCCAAGCCATCATCTATTATTGGATGGGACTCATGGATGAGATTTCCAACGGAAGTAAAATTTTTTGCGAGCTTTCTCCGATTTCTGAGGAGGACAGACGCTTGCGGTTGGCTTTGAAAACCCGCGTATCCTATGATGCGTTCCAAATATCCCACCGCCATAACCAATGCCGCTTGGAGGAAATGAATGCTATGATCCGAAAATCCGAAGTGCAGGGCATCCAAAGCACGCTGACGCTGAACCGTATACCGTGCGGCGCAGACGGAGAAGCCCTCGAGCTGAAAGCGGTCTTCTGCTTCAAAGCGCCGCCGGCACCGTCTGTCCCGGAGGAGCTTCGTGCACCGCTCGGATTTTTGTACGATTTTACAAATGCAGACGAAACGGATGAATGATCCGGTATCAAAATTTGAAGCGCTCCCTGTGGCGCACCTGCGATAAAGCAGGTGCGCATCGATATAAATCCGCTAATGCGGATTTTCGATATACACTGAAGCGTTCGATATGTGCTGGCGCACTCGATATGCTCACTGCGTGAGCGCGGATTTATATCATATCGAGTTTGAGCGCAGCGAAAACATATCGAATTTGTTGCAGGCAAATATATCGAGCCGAGCGTAGCGACGGCATATCGAT
>JAGASP010000077.1 GCA_017621695.1 Clostridia bacterium | reverse complement strand
TTGTTGTTTATGGGCTTTTAACCAACGTGGCCGTAGGGGAGGCCCTGTGTGGCCTCCCGCCAAAAAGATTGTTGACCCACAAGGGTTTTGTCGATGTCGGGACGACGGGCGACCACATAGGGTCGCCCCTACGGGTTTTCCTTAATTCTCCGCTAAACAACAATTTACCTACCCAAAAAACAGGATGACCCACTGGTGTGAGTCATCCTGATGTACGGGGATTATTTGTAGAGCTGAGCGTTGACGAGGGCAGAACTATAAGTTTCGCCGCCATTATTATTTACGATTGTATCACACTTTTCTAGGAATGTCAAGTATCTTATAAGTAGGAAAAGCTTTGTCAATTTGAGAAAAAATGATCGATATGTAAGTAACCATTCGCCACATCCCCAATTTATCCCTCCTCTTCTTGACTTATCCAACAAAATGTGGTAGAATAATACTGCGTTCAACCCTACTTCAAAAGCGAATTGAGGAGGACCTATGCGTCATATGTCCCTATCCCCGCCCCGGGCGGATACAAAGCCTACTTTCAATGAACGTCTTATACACATATACACCCTGTGCATCAGCCTGTTTTTCTTAGCCGCCACCCCCATTGCCGTGCTTTACACCAAGGAGTGGGATTTTTTTGATAATCTTTGGCGCATCCTCACCTCTCCCTGCAAGCTGATCACCGATTATTTTGCTTTGGGAGGACTTGGCAGTACCCTCTTCAATACGGCTGTGTGCGGTCTGCTTGCCAATCTCATTATATACGTCAGCAAGGTACACGCCAATGCCACCACCCTTGCAGGATATATGCTGATCGTCGCGCATGGCTTTTACGGTCAGAATTTCATCAATATGTGGCCCCCGTTCGTCGGCGTTCTTTTATACTGTATCATCATGAAGAAAAAAGTGGCCGAAAACATCCACGTCGCCTTTTTCGCCACAGCGCTTGCCCCCTTTGTCAGCGAGGTTCTGTTCAGATACTCCGTCGGTCATTTCGACCATACCGTTACCCAAGTCACGTGGGGCGGTGTGCTTCTTGCCATTGTCTGCGGTATCGCCGTCGGATTTGTCGTGTTGCCCCTTTTACCGGGCACCACCGCCATGCACCGAGGCCACAACCTTTATAAAGCAGGTCTTGCCATCGGGCTGCTCGGCATATTCATATACGCCTTCATGTATAACACCCTCGGCATAGAAGCGCCCTCCGACATACAGATCGACAATCCCGACTATTTTTCTCTGCCGTATGCCTATCGCGGATTTATGAACATCTTTTTTCTGATCCTCTTCGGTATCACGTTTATCGTCGGCTTTTGTCTGCATCCCCAAGGGCTACGGGAATACGGCAAGCTCTTGAAGTGCACAGGATACGGAACAGACTTCACGGACAAGTTCGGAATGCCGCTTTGCATGGTCAATATTGCCATATACGGCCTTGCCATCATCGCCTATCTCAATTTGGTATTCATTCTCCCGAACATTTTCCCACAGCTCCCTGCGGGCGCAGGCTTTACAGGCCCGACGGTGGGTGTCGTATTTGCGGCGCTGACCTTCGCAGCAGACGGACAGCATCCCCGAAACGTCTTCCCCATCGTTCTCGGATATATCCTTCTTTTCGCCATCGTTGTGGCCATATGCTTGGTCTCGGGTCTGGATATTCCCTGGACACTTTCCACCCAGGCATATATCAACGGCCTGGCTTTTGCCACGGGACTTTGCCCCATCGCAGGAAAATACGGTTACCGTTACGGTGTGATCGCCGGACTTCTGAGCGCAACCATATGCACCGTCACGGCAAGTATGCACGGCGGCTTTGTGCTGTATAACGGCGGATTCACCGCAGGTCTCTCGGCGCTCATCATGATCGCGTTGCTTGATTTCTACAAAGTAAAACCCAAGCACGAGGACGATGCATAACAGGCATCTGCATCAACAAAAATACCGCACAGCAAAAGCTGTGCGGTATTTTTTATATACGGAAAATCAGAACAGACCCGAGATCTTGCCATTCTCGTCCACGTCGATCTTCAGCGCGGCGGGAGCCTTGGGAAGTCCCGGCATGGTCATGATGTCGCCCGTCAGCGCCACGATGAAGCCTGCACCGGCGGAGACCTTGACGTTACGGACGGTAACGGTGAAGCCCTCGGGCGCGCCCAGCTTGGTCATGTCGTCCGAGAAGCTGTACTGGGTCTTGGCCATGCAGACGGGGATCTTATCGTAGCCCAGAGAAGTGAGTCTGGCGATCTCCTTCTTGGCGGCGGGGGTGAAGTTCACGGCATCGCCACGGTAGACGCGGCGGACGATGGCCTCGATCTTCTCCTCGATGGTGCCGTCCAGCTCGTAGCTGAAGGAGAAATCGTTGGGCTGCTCGCAGAGGCGGACCACCTCCTCGGCCAGAGCCATACCGCCCTTGCCGCCCTCGGCCCAGACGGTGGACAGGACCACGTTGACACCCAGAGCCTTGCACTTCTCAATGACCAGCTCGATCTCGGCGTCGGTGTCGGTGGGGAAACGGTTGACAGCCACCACGCAGGGGAGCTTGTAGACGTCCTTGATGTTGGACACGTGGCGGAGCAGGTTGGGGATACCCGCCTCCAGAGCCACGAGATTCTCGTTGCCCAGCTCGGTCTTGGCCATGCCGCCGTGCATTTTAAGCGCACGCACAGTAGCGACCATGACCACGGCGTCGGGATGCAGGCCTGCCATGCGGCACTTGATGTCCAGGAACTTCTCGGCACCGAGGTCTGCGCCGAAGCCTGCCTCGGTGACGGCGTAGTCACCCAGCTTCATGGCCATCTTGGTGGCGATGACCGAATTACAGCCGTGGGCGATGTTGGCGAAGGGACCGCCGTGGACGAAGGCGGGGGTACCCTCCAGGGTCTGCACCAGATTGGGCTTCAGGGCGTCCTTCAGAAGGGCGGCCATAGCACCCACGGCACCCAGATCCCCTGCGGTGACGGGCTTTTCGTCGTAGGTGTAGCCCACCACGATACGGGACAGACGCTCCTTCAAGTCGGTGATGGAGGAGGCCAGGCAGAACACGGCCATGATCTCGGAGGCCACGGTGATGTCATAGCCGTCCTCACGGGGCACGCCGTTGACGCGGCCGCCCAGACCGTCGGTGACGAAGCGGAGCTGGCGGTCGTTCATATCCACGCAACGCTTCCAGGTGATGCGGCGGGGGTCGATGTTCAGCTGGTTGCCCTGGTAGATGTGGTTGTCCAGCATGGCGGCCAGCAGGTTGTTGGCGGCACCGATGGCGTGGAAGTCACCGGTGAAGTGGAGGTTGATGTCCTCCATGGGAACGACCTGGGCGTAACCGCCGCCGGCCGCGCCGCCCTTGACGCCGAACACGGGGCCCAGAGAGGGCTCGCGAAGGGCAACCACGACGTTCTTGCCGATCTTCTTCAGACCGTCGGCCAGACCGATGGTGGTAGTGGTCTTACCCTCGCCCGCGGGGGTGGGGGTGATGGCGGTGACCAGGATCAGCTTACCGTTACCCCGGTCGGAATCCTTGAGGAGCGCGTAGTCGACCTTGGCCTTGTAGCGGCCGTACTGCTCCATATACTTGTCGTCCACACCGGCGACCTTGGCGATCTCGGTGATGGGCTGCATGGGGGTGGATTGTGCAATTTCAATGTCGGATAAATAGGCCATGGGATAGTCTCCTTTATCTTTCGTATTTGATTTTGTGTGGTAGGGGAGGGGCTTGCGCCTCCTGTTTTCTAAGGATCTATTGAATGATAATTTTGTAGGGGCGAACAGCGTTCGCCCGTTTGTTTTCGGGGTCTTGCGGGCGAACACTGTTCGCCCCTACAGTATACGGTGTTTGGCAGTCTTCGTAGGGGAGGCGTTTCGCCTCCCGTTTTCTTGGGATCTTCGGATATGCGGCGAGAGCAAGCCCCCGCCCTACGGTCATGCTTGTAGAAAGTTTTTGAGGATTCTTCCAAAGGAACTTTTTTCAAAAAGCCACCTGCGGTGGGGCTTTGGCACGGGGTACTCTCCCCCATACCTAAAATATCCCACGCAAATATTTTTTCTTATTCTTAAAAGTTCTTGGAGGTCAAGGAACCTTCTTTCAAGAAGGTTCCTTGCGTACTCCTCAACCCTTGAAATACTTTACAGCCGACTCGAACAGCTGCATATCGTACTCGCCGATGACGTTGCGGTAGAGGTTCTTACCGATACGCTCGGAGTGACCCATCTTACCCAGCACACGGCCGTCGGGGGAGGTGATACCCTCGATGGCGCAGACGGATCCGTTGGGGTTGAAGGCGGTGTCCATGGAGGGCGCACCGTTCAGGTCAACGTACTGGGTCGCGATCTGACCGTTCTCGGCCAGCTTCTTCACCAGCTCGTCCGAGCAGAGGAAACGACCCTCGCCGTGGGAGATCGGCACGGTGTAGATGTCACCCACCTGTGTGCCTGCCAGCCAGGGGGACTTGTTGGTGCAGACACGGGTGCGCACCAACTTGGACTGGTGGCGTCCGATGATGTTGTAGGTCAGGGTGGGGCAGGTCTCGTCGGTGTCGATGATCTTACCGAAGGGCACCAGACCCAGCTTGATGAGGGCCTGGAAGCCGTTGCAGATACCCAACATCAAACCATCGCGGTTGTCCAGAAGGTCAGCCACCTGAGCCTTGATGGCGGGATTGCGGAAGAAGGCGGTGATGAACTTAGCAGAGCCGTCGGGCTCGTCGCCACCCGAGAAGCCGCCGGGGATGAAGACCATGTTGGACTGCGCCAGCTTGGCGGCCACGGTCTCCACGCTCCTCGCCACGTCGTCGGCGGTAAGGTTGCGGATGACCACGATCTCGGGATCAGCACCCGCACGCTCCAGAGCCTTGGCGGAGTCGTATTCGCAGTTGGTGCCGGGGAACACGGGGATCAATGCCTTGGGACGGGCGCACTTGACGGCGGGAGCAGCGTTGCATCCGCCGTTGTAGGCGAACACGGGAAGCTCGCCCGTAGCGGGAGCGGTGGTGGGGTACACACCCTCCAGAGTGGCCTCGTTGAGAGCCAGCAGCTCGGCAATGGTAGCCTTGTCGCCGCCCAGATCAATGACGGGCTCGGCGGTGGTCACACCCAGCTTGAGGGTACCGCGACGCTTCACGTCCTCGGTCAGCTCTGCCACGATGTAGCCGTAGAAGGGCAGATGCCAGTCGCCTGCGTTCAGCTTAGCCGTGGCCTTGAAGCCGATCTCGTTACCGAAGGACATCTTCATGACAGCCTCGGCAAGACCGTTCTCCACAGCCCAAGCGGCCTTGACCTTCCCTTCCCCGCACAGCTTGTGGAAGGTGTCCCAAGTGGCCTTGACCGACTCGGCGGTCTCATCCACGGGAGCGAACAGGTACACGGGGTGACCCGCGCCCTTGAATTCGGGAGAAATGACCTCGCTCGCCTTGATGGGAGCGATGGCGAAGGAGATCAGGGTGGGAGGCACGTCCTTATCCAGGAAGGTACCCGACATAGAGTCTTTACCACCGATGGCGGCGGCATTCAGCTCAAGCTGGGCATCCATGGCACCGAGAAGGGCGGCAAAGGGCTTGCCCCAACGAGCGGGCTCGTTCTTCAGCTTCTCGAAGAACTCCTGGAGGGTCAGGTAAGCCAGCTTGTAGTCGGCACCTGCGGCCACCAGCTTGGCCATGGAGTTATAGACGGCGGCGTGGGCACCGCAGTAGGGGTCGATGCACATGGCGTCGGGGTCAAGTCCCCAAGACATCACGCTGGCCTGGTCGGTGGACTGGCCGGGCAGGGTGGGGAGCAGGGCGGCCATAGCCTGGGCGGGGGTCTTCTGGGTCTTACCGCCGAAGGGCATGAGCACAGAGCCCGCACCGATAGAGCCGTCGAAGCGCTCCACGAGGCCGCGACGGGAGGCGGTTTTCAAATCAGCCGCCATCTGACGGAGATCGGTATAGAGCGGCTTGGAGAAGGCGGACAGATCCTTTTCAGAAACCTCCACCTCGGTGTGCTTGTCGGCACCGTTGGTGTTGAGGAAGGCGCGGGAGAGGTTGGCGATGGTCTGACCCTTCCAGGACATGACCATGCGGGCCTCCTTTGTGACCACGGCCACGCGGTAGGCCTCGAGGTTTTCGGATTGGGCGTATTCAATGAACTTGTCGGCATCCTCGGCGGCGACCACGACGGCCATACGCTCCTGGGACTCGGAGATGGCCAGCTCGGTGCCGTCTAAGCCCTCGTACTTCTTACGGACTGCGTCGAGGTCGATCTTCAGACCGTCGGCCAGCTCGCCGATGGCCACCGATACACCGCCGGCGCCGAAGTCGTTACAGCGCTTGATGAGGCGGGTGACCTCGGGGTTGCGGAACAGTCTCTGGATCTTGCGCTCCTCGGGAGCGTTACCCTTCTGCACCTCGGAGGCCATGGTGGTCAGAGACTTCATGTTGTGGGACTTGGAGGAGCCTGTCGCACCGCCGATGCCGTCGCGGCCTGTGCGGCCGCCCAGCAGGATGACGATATCTCCTGCCTCGGGACACTCACGGCGGACGTTGTAGGCGGGAGCGGCGGCCACCACGGCACCGCACTCCAGTCTCTTGGCTACGTAGCCCTCATGGTAGACCTCGGCCACGTGACCCGTAGCCAGACCGATCTGGTTGCCGTAGGAGGAGTAGCCCGCGGCGGCGGTCTGCGCCAGCTTGCGCTGGGGGAGCTTACCGGGGAGAGTCTCGGCGAGGGTCTTGCGGGGATCGCCGCCGCCCGTCACGCGCATGGCCTGATGGACGTAGGCACGACCCGACAGAGGATCGCGGATACAGCCGCCGATACAGGTGGCCGCGCCGCCGAAGGGCTCGATCTCGGTGGGATGGTTGTGGGTCTCGTTCTTGAACATCAGGAGCCAGTCCTGGGGCTCGCCATTGATTTCGGCGGTGACGTGGATGGAGCAGGCGTTGATCTCCTCGGACTCGTCCAGCTCGGGGAGCAGGCCCCGCTTCTTCAGCACCTTGGTGGCGATGGTGGCAATGTCCATAAGGGTCTGGGGTCTCTTAGCAGCCTTCTCCTCGCCGTAGACCTCCACGCGGGCAGCCAGATAACGCTCATAAGCGTCGGCCACGGCGGGATCGTCGATCACCACGTTGTCGATATGGGTGGAGAAGGTGGTGTGACGGCAGTGGTCAGACCAGTAGGTGTCCACCACGCGGATCTCGGTGATGGTGGGATCTCTCTTCTCCTCGTCGCGGAAATAGGTCTGCAGGAAGGTCAGATCGTCCAGATCCATGGCCAGGCCAAGGGAATCCAGCAGGTTAGAAAGTCCTTCTGCATCAAGGGAAATAAAGCCCTCCACGGTAGCTACCGTCTCAGGGATGGCGTACTCGATGGCCAGCGTCTCGGGCTTGTCCATGGAGGCCTCGCGGCTCTCCACGGCGTTGATGACGTACTTCTTGACGGCGGCCACGTCATTTTCGGTCAGCGCGCCGCCCAGGACGTAGACCTTGGCGGAGCGGACGGTGGGGCGGTCGCCCTGGCTCTGGAGCTGGATGCACTGGGCGGCGGAGTCGGCGCGCTGGTCGAACTGACCGGGCAGAGGCTCCACGGCAAAGACCGTCGCGCCCTCGGCACAGGTCAGGGTGTCGGTGACGGTGTCCAGCTGAGGCTCGGAGAAGACGGTGCGGACGGCCTGGTCAAACAGCGCCTCGTCGATGTTCTCCACGTCGTAGCGGTTGAGCAGACGGACGGATTCCAGGTTGGTGATGCCAACGAGGTTCTTCAGCTCATTCAAAAGCCCGTTGGCCTCATGGGCAAGGGCGGGTTTCTTTTCTACAAATATTCTATAAACCATAACAGTTCTTGTTTCCTTTCGTCATGATTCGGATGAAATAAATCCTGTAGGGGAGGCCCTATGTGGCCTCCCATATAAGCAATATCGGGTTACGGGAGCCCACACAGGGGCTCCCCTACAGAAAACTTCAATTTTTCATTGCCTTCAATGCTCTCTGTCCAATGTCTCTGCGGCAGAAAGCGTTGTCAAAATGGATCTTCTCCACCTTGGCGTAGGACGCGGCGATCGCCTCGGGTAGCGTATCCGCCACCGAGGTCACGCCCAGCACACGGCCGCCGCTGTTGACCAGCTTTCCCTCTTTGAGAGCCGCGCCTGCAACATACACGCTGTCGGCCACCTCGGCGGGGATGGTGATCTCATAGCCCTTCTCATAGCTCTGGGGGTAGCCCGCAGAGGCCATGATGACACAGCAGGCCGACTGATCGGTGGCGAATTTGACCTCCACGTCAGCCAGCGTCTCGTTTGTCACGGCCTGCATGACGGTGAGCAAATCCGACTCCAGTAGAGGAAGCACCACCTGGGTCTCGGGATCGCCAAAGCGGCAGTTGTACTCGATGACCTTGGGTCCCTTGGGGGTGAGCATGAGACCGAAGTACAGACAGCCCTTGAAGGTGCGGCCCTCGGCGTTCATGGCGTTCATGGTGGGGAGGAAGATGGTCTCCATGCACACGTCCGCGATGTCGGCGGTGTAGTAGGGGTTGGGAGCAACCGTACCCATACCGCCGGTGTTCAGGCCTTCGTCGTTGTCATGAGCCCGCTTGTGGTCCATGGAGGACAACATGGGAACAAGGGTCTTGCCGTCGGTGAAGGCCAGTACCGACACCTCGGGACCCGTGAGGAACTCCTCGATGACCACGTGGTCGCCGCTGGCGCCGAAGACCTTGTCCGCCATCATGGAGCGGACAGCCTCCTCGGCCTCGGCGAGGTTCTGGGCGATGATGACGCCCTTACCCAGCGCCAGACCGTCGGCCTTGATGACGATGGGCATATCCTTGTCCTGCAGGTAGGCAATGGCCTTGTCCATGTCGTCGAAAATTTCGTAGGCAGCGGTGGGGATGCCGTACTTCTTCATGAGATCCTTGGAGAATGCCTTGGAGCCCTCGATGATGGCCGCCTTCTTGTCGGGGCCGAAGCAGGGGATACCGATGGCGGTCAGGGCGTCCACGCAACCCAGCACCAGCGGGTCGTCGGGGGTGACCACGGCGTAGTCGATCTTGTTCTCGGCGGCGAACTTGACGATACCGTCAATGTCCTTCGCCCCAATATTCACGCAAACCGCGTCGGCGGCGATACCGCCGTTACCGGGGAGGCAATAGATCGTCTCCACAGCAGGATTTTTCTTGATGGCTTTAATGACGGCGTGCTCGCGGCCGCCGCTGCCAATTACCAAAATGTTCATAGTATTATCTCCTTTATTTGGGGCGTTGCCCCAAACCCCACAAAAAAACTTCTTGAAAGAGGTTTTCTTGACTTTCAAGAACCTTCAAAAAGGGAAAAATAATGATGCATCAAAAGTTTTTGAGGGGTCAAGGGGAACTTTTTTCAAAAAGTTCCCCTTGCGTACCCCCCGTACTCCTTAGTGGTGGAACAGTCTCATGCCCGTGAACGCCATAGCCATGCCGTACTTGTCACAGCACTCGATGACCAGATCGTCGCGGATGGAGCCGCCGGGCTCGGCGATGTACTTGACGCCCGACTTCTTGGCGCGCTCGATGTTGTCGCTGAAGGGGAAGAAGGCATCCGAGCCCAGAGCCACGCCGTCGATGGTGTCGAGATAAGCTCTCTGCTCCTCACGGGTGAAGGGGGCGGGCTGGGTGGTGAAGTACTTCTGCCAGTTGCCGTCGGCGGTAACGTCTTCTTCGTTCTGGTTGATATAGCCGTCAATGACGTTGTCGCGGTCGGGGCGGCCGAGGGTGTCCTTGAAGGGCAGGTTCAGCACCTTCTCGTGCTGACGGAGGAACCATGTATCGGCCTTGCCGCCTGCGAGACGGGTGCAGTGCACGCGGGACTGCTGGCCTGCGCCCACGCCGATGGCCTGGCCGTCCACGGCGAAGCAGACCGAGTTGGACTGGGTGTACTTCAGGGTGATCAGCGCCACAATGAGGTCGCGGATGGCGGACTCGGGCATATCCTTGTTGGCGGTGACGATGTTGGAGAGCAACTCGCGGTTGATCTCAAAGTTGTTTCTTCCCTGCTCAAAGGTGATGCCGAAGACCTGCTTGCGCTCGATGGGATCGGGCACGAAATCAGGGTCGATCTTGACAATGTTGTAGTTACCCTTGCGCTTGGACTTGAGGATCTCCAGAGCCTCGGGCTCGTAGCCGGGGGCGATGATGCCGTCGGAGACCTCGCGCTTGATCATGAGGGCGGTGGTGACGTCGCAGACGTCGGAGAGAGCCACCCAGTCACCGAAGGAGCACATTCTGTCGGTGCCGCGGGCGCGGGCGTAGGCGCAGGCCAGAGGGGACTCGTCCAGGCCGGGGATGTCGTCCACAAAGCAGGCCTTCTTCAAAGTCTCGGACAGGGGAATGCCCACGGCGGCGGAGGTGGGGGAGACGTGCTTGAAGGAGGTGACGGCGGGCAGTCCCAGGGCAGCCTTCAGCTCCTTGACCAGCTGCCAAGAATTGAAGGCATCGAGGAAGTTGATGTAGCCGGGGCGGCCGCAAAGGATCTCGATGGGCAGCTCAGACCCGTCGTGCATATAGATCTTGGAGGGCTTCTGGTTGGGGTTACAGCCGTATTTCAGCTCGAATTCTTTCATTTTGAAATATCTCCTTGTTTCATAATTCTTCATTGTAGGGGAGGCGTTTCGCCTCCCGCATATTGATCGGGAACACGCGTTTTTCGGGAGGGGAGACCCCTCCCCTACGGTCACGGTGTTACGTCACACCAGCTTCCGCCAAATCTCGCAGATCATGCAATAGGCGTGAGCGTTAAAGTCATAGGGGTTCTCCTCCACCAAGGCCAGTTGTGTCAGCACGGCATCCTTATAGGTGGGGAGCAAACCAAACTCGGTGAGTTTATCGTAGGGAACAGAGGTAAATACGCCGCCGCAATCGGTGATAGCGCTGATGAGTGTAGACTCCTCCACGAGGTCGTAGCCGCAGAAGGTAAAGCCTCGTTTTTCCATGTATGCCACAGGCTCGACATCTGGGCGCAGGATCACCGCCACGATTTGTTCGGTGTCGGAACGGAGGGGGGCATCGAGTGATTCGATCTCGTACATATTCAGAAGAACGCAATCAAAAGACACGATTTCCTCGCAGTCCATCTTGCCGCTAAAGGGCGCCTTGAAGGCATCATTCGGAAAGAACCGATCCGACCCAAAATACCGCAGATCCACCCACGTTGGCCGAATCATGTTGATGCTCATGGCGTATACCTCACACGTTCTTGTTGACGATCCGGGTCTCGGCCTCGCCCGTGGCCAGATCAATATAACGGACGAACAGGGACACCTTGTTGTCTTCGTTGAGGTTGGTCCAGATCAGGTCGGTCAGGGTGTCGATATCCACGTCGGGCAGCTCCAGGGTCTTGGGCTCGCCCTCAAAGGAAGGCAGGGGGTTGCCGTCGCCGTTGTAGGTGTGGATGAACTTGGCTCGGCCGCAGAGGGGGTTGGAGTAAGCGTAGGTGAAGCGCTCGCAGGAGGAATCGTCTCCCTCGGCGCTCTTGAGGATGGACATGGCGAAGTTCATGTCGCAGTCTCCCTCGCGGCGGATGATGCCCGAAATGCGGGGGGTGAAGTTGGGCTTATCGTCCTCGAACTCACGGGTGCGGAGTGCCTGCTCAAAGGTCATCTGCTTGTCCATGAGATCATAGATGGTATCGGTCTGATCGCCGTTGGTGACGATGGTCTTATTGCCCAGCACACGGACGGGGTAGTAAATGATGAGGTGGGGATCCACCATCTTGGACTCGTCGAAAGCCTTGGTGCGCATGGCATCGCCCTCGGCCACGAAGACACGGTTGCGGCTGTTGACGCTGCGGCCCATGATGAAGTAGGCGGTGACGGCCTTCTTGCCGTCGGCGGACTTACCGATGATGATGCCGCGGCCGTGGTAGGCCAGGGAGTTGAGCTCGTTTGCAATGGTATTGACCTTCATGTTTATGCTCCTTGTTATTTATTACGGGTTCATTTCTTCGTAGGGGCGATTCATGAATCGCCCGAAAATAGGGGGGATCACGGGCGATTCATGAATCGCCCCTACAAAATATCAATCCTTGATGAACACACGGTTCTCTTCCACCGTGATCTTATCCTCACAGAACAGTCTCACCGCCTCGGGGAGGATCTTCCACTCGGCCTCCTCCATGATGCGGCGTTGCAGGGTCTCGGGGGTATCGTCCTGCATGACCGCCACGGCCTTTTGCAGGATGATGGGGCCCGCGTCGCACTCGGGGGTGACGATGTGGACGGTCGCGCCCGAGACCTTTACACCCTTGGCCAGAGCAGCCTCGTGGACGTGGAGCCCGTAAAAGCCCTTGCCGCAGAAGGAAGGAATGAGGGCGGGGTGGACGTTGAGGATCTTATTGGGGAAGGCCTCGTAGACCTGCTCGTCGATGATGGTGAGGAACCCTGCCAGCACCACCAGGTCGATGCCTGCGGCGGTCATTTCATCCGCCAGAGCCTTGGAATAGGCGGCAATGCTGTCGTAGTCCTTCCGCGCCAACACACGGCCCTCGATGCCCGCGTTAGCCGCTCTTTCCAAAGCGTACACACCGGACTTGGAGGCGATCACAAGGGTGATCTTCCCTGCCCCCAGCTCGCCCCGCTTTTCGGCGTCGATGAGAGCTTGGAGGTTGGTGCCGCCGCCCGACACGAGGACGGCGATTTTCTTTTGTTCAGCCATTTTACGCCTCCTTGGGTTTGATCATGGCCAGCACAGGCATGAGCATACCGCCGACGGTATTGCCCGCCACCACGATGGCCAGATAGATGATGGAATCGACCGAGAAGAACATCCCCGCCGCGCCAAAGTAGAACATATTGGCCACCGAGTGCTCAAAGCCCGCCAGAATGAAGACGGGGACGCAGAACAGGATGCCCGAGATGGTCTGCTTGTCGCGGTAGATGCTCACCGCCATGTACATGAGGATGCCGCAGAAGATGCCGCGGATCAGGGTCTGCCACCATTCCTGGGTCAGCCTTGCGGTACAAAGGACCTCGGCCACGCCCCCGATGGCGGGGATGGCGGCGCGGAGGGCGTACCCCAGGGCCACGGTGGCGATGAGGTTACCCAAAAGTCCCCAAAGAAGGACTGAGAATGCTTCCCGATCGTGCTTTTCGGGGATGAAGCCGATCTTGCCCGTGTAGAGGGAGTAGCCCTTGTAGCAGATGGAGAGGAGGGCGATGGAGAAGAAGAAGGCACCGATGGTCTTATTCACCATGGAGCCGTCGCCGAAGCAGGCCAGGAACACCGTCCCGCCCACGGCGATCATGATACCGGCCAGCAGGCCGTTTACGAGATTCCAGACGATCCTCTTCATGGGCATCAGACGATTTCGATCTGCTCGCCGCCCAGCTCGGCGGAATCGACGATCTCACCGATGAGGTAAGCGTCCTCACCATGAGCGCGGAGGATCTCCAGGGCGGTGTCCACGTCCTCGGGAGAAACCACGATGCTCATGCCCACACCCATGTTGTAGGTGTTGAACATATCCCGCTCGGGGATATTGCCGGTCTTAGCGATGAGATCGAAGATGGGGAGCACCTTGACGTCGGCGCGGCGGACGCGGGCGCCCAGACCCTCGGGGATGCTTCTCGGGATGTTCTCGTAGAAGCCGCCGCCCGTGATGTGGGAGATACCCTTGACAGCCACCTTTTCCAGGAGAGCCAGCACCGACTTCACGTAGATGCGGGTGGGGGTCAGCAGGGTCTCGCCGATGGACTTACCGCCCAGAGCCTCGCAGGGAGTGTACAGGGAGGGGGGATTGTTGTCGATGTCGAAGACCTTACGGCAGAGGGAGAAGCCGTTGGAGTGGACGCCCGTGGAGGCCAGGGCGATGACCACGTCACCTGCCTTCATGATGGTGTTGTCGATGATCTTCTCCTTGTCCACGATACCCACCGAGAAGCCGGCGAGATCGTACTCCTCCGCGGGCATCATGCCGGGATGCTCAGCGGTCTCGCCGCCGATCAGCGCGGCACCCGACTGGACACAGCCCTCGGCCACACCACCCACGATGGCGGCGATCTTCTCGGGAATGTTCTTTCCGCAGGCGATGTAGTCCAGGAAGAACAGGGGCTTCGCGCCCACGCAGATGATGTCGTTGACGCACATGGCCACGGCGTCGATGCCGATGGTGTCGTGCTTGTCCATGAGAATGGCCATCTTGACCTTTGTGCCGCAGCCGTCTGTACCCGAGACCAGCACGGGCTCGGACATCCCTGCAACGTTGAGGCCGAAGCAGCCGCCAAAGCCGCCCACGTCGTCCACACAGCCCTCGTTCTTGGTGCGGGCGATGTGCTTCTTCATGAGCTCGACCGCCTTATAGCCGGCGGTAATGTCTACGCCCGCGGCGGCGTAGCTTTCGGATTTAGAGTTAGAATGCATGATGTATCCTTTCTTAGGAGTATGCCAAGAGGAGTTTTTTGAACTGCTTGCAGCTCGGTCCCCCTGAAGCCCTAAATAATCATTGAAATCGTATGGTTTCTGCAGGAAACCGTAGGGGTAGACCGCAGGTCTTCCCTACGATCAGATGAATGCCTGTTTTCTTGTGAAAACAACCGGAGTGTCTTGGGACGCTTTTAACGGTGCCTTCGACCACTCCGGTCGTGCGTGTTGAAACAAAATATGAATTATTCCTTCCCCGTCCAGCAGTAAGTGCACAGCTTGCAGGGATCCAAGCCGATGGCTTTGATAACACCCTCCAAGGACTGGAATTCCAGAGACGAGAAATTGAACTTAGCCGCAATGGCCTTGCGCAGCTTTTGGCCGCGCTCGGTGCTGCCGTCGGCGTATTCCTCCAAATGCTGGAAGCCATCACAGCCCTCCAGCTCCATAATGACGCGTCGGGTGATCAGATCCATGTCCGAGGTGTTGCGGGAGAAATTCAAAAATTTACAGCCGTACATGATGGGGGGGCAAGCCGAGCGCATATGCACAGACTTAGCACCGTGCGCATAAAGGAAATCGACAGTTTCCTGGAGCTGGGTGCCACGAACGATGGAATCGTCCACAAACAAAAGGTTCTTGTCCTTGATGAGTTGATGGATAGCGATCTGCTTCATCTTGGCCGTTTTTTTACGATCCTTTTGGTTTTTGGGCATAAAGCTTCTTGACCATGTAGGGGTATATTTGATATAGGGGCGAGCAAAGGGGGCATGACTGCGGTTTGCATAGCCAATGGCGTGAGGCGTTCCCGAATCAGGTACACCGCTGACGTAATCCAACTCCCCCGTATTTCCCACTTCCTCATCGTGCGCCGCCATGATCTCGCCGTTTCGATAACGCATTTCCTCTACGTTGACGCCTTCATAAGTAGCGGTCGGATAGCTGTAATAGGACCAAAGGAACGCGCACATCCGCATTTCCTTCCCCGGCTCAGCCAATTGCTCAATACCGTCCGGCGTGATACGGACAATTTCTGCAGGTCCCAGCTCCCGTTCATCCTCAAAATCCAGCTTGACATAAGCAAAAGACTCAAAGGATACGGCATATCCGTCCTCTCGCTTGCCGATCAGCATGGGAATACGCCCTACCTTATCGCGCGCAGCAATGATGGAGCCGTCCTCGCAAAGGATAAGAATGTCGGCCGTACCGTCAATGACGTTTTGTGCAAAGCGGATGCCCTCGGCAAAGGTTGGCTTTTGGTCAATGAGTGCCGATACCAGCTCTACGTTGTTGATGCGCCCACCGGTCATAGCATCAAAATGCCGCCCCGTCGTAGACAGATACTCCATGATGAGGTCTTGGGCGTTATTGACAGCGCCGATCACGCAAATGGCATACGTGCCCAGATGGGAGCGGATCAGCAGAGGTTGCGGCTCGCCGTCACTGATACACCCCAGCGCAGAGATCCCCTTCATCACGTCCAGCGTATGTTCAAATCTCGTGCGAAACGGGGCGTTGTCAATGCTGTGGATCTCACGCTGGAGTCCGATCTCGGGATCATAGGCAGCCATACCCGCACGGCTGGTGCCGAGATGGGAATGATAGTCCGTGCCGAAGAAAACGTCCAGCATACAATCCTGTTTTGAGGTTATTCCGAAAAATCCACCCATAGTGGTTCTCCTGTCAAAGGTAAGATCAAGCGAAGAACAGCTTGTTGAGGGTCATGGGATCGATGTATTCGCCGTCCTTGTAAACGCGCATATTGCCCGAGGCGATCTCGTCGATGAGCATGACCTTGCCGTCGGCGTCATAGCCGAACTCGAACTTGATGTCGTACATATCAAGACCCTTCTCCTTGAGGTCGTCAGCCACGATCTTGGTGATAGCCTGGGTCATAGCCTTCAGGTCGTCATACTGCTGTGCGGTCATAACGCCCAGATCCACAAGGCCGTCCTTGGTCACCAGGGGATCGCCCTTTTCGTCGTTCTTGAAGGTGGTCTCCACGTAAGCGGGGAGATCCTGACCCAGCTCGCAATAGTCGGAGTAGCGGCGGTAGAAGGAGCCCACAGCCTTGTAACGGCAGATGACCTCCAGACCCTTGCCGAAGACCTTGGCGGGGAGAACCTCCATGGTGGTATCGTCAAGATTTGCGTTGACGTAGTGGGTCTTGATGCCTGCGGCGTTGATCTTCTCAAAGAAGTAGATGGACATACGCAGGTTTACGTCGCCCACGCCTTCGATGGTGAGACCTACAGAGTTCTCGCCGGGATCGAACACGCCGTCCTTACCGGTGCAATCGTCCTTGAACTTAAGCAAATAGTTGCCGTTGTCGAGCGCATAAACGTTCTTGGTCTTTCCTGTGTAAACGAGTTTCATGGTGGTTTCTCCTTTATTTTTTGAATTAAGATTTACAAAGCTCAGTTCCCTTCCGGGATATGGCGGCACATAGCCGAATTGTTTTGATCGCCAAAAAAGTTTTTGGGATCCGTAAACCCTTTTTCAAAAAGGGTTTACGTGGGGTATGGGGCAACGCCCCATCAAAAAATCAACCGTTCAGCTCTTCCTGCAGCGCGGCATCCTTGGCCAGCACGGCGGCGGCGTCCTTGGCTTTCTTTTCGTCCAAGCGGGCGGCGATCTCGGGATCCGATACACCGAGGATCTGGATAGCAAGCAAAGCGGCATTGGCGGCTCCGTTGATAGCTACCGTGGCAACAGGGACACCCGTAGGCATCTGTACGGTAGACAAAAGAGCGTCAATGCCGTCGAGAGCTGACGATTTGCAGGGAATGCCGATGACAGGCAACGAGGTGCGCGCGGCAACAGCACCCGCCAGATGGGCGGCCATGCCTGCGGCGGCGATCAATACGCCGAAGCCGTTCTCGCGGGCGGCGGCGGCAAACTGCCCTGCCTCGTCGGGGGTTCTGTGGGCAGAGTACACGTGTACCTCATAAGGGACATTAAAAGAAGACAGCATATCCATCGCCTTTCTGACGATCGGCAGATCGCTGTCACTTCCCATGATAATACCGACTTTTTTCATATGATACCTCCATGTATAAGGGGTACGCCAAGGGAAACTTTTTGAAAAAAGTTTCCCTTGGAACCCTTCAAAAACTTTTTAAAAATATGTTTTGGTAAGAGGTTCCTGTCAATCACACCGTCATCCTGAGCGAGGCTGACAGCCGAGCCGAAGGATCTCCTAGAGAGCTGCACCCATTGAATGCGAGATCCTTCGACTCGGCCGGCGGCCTCGCTCAGGATGACCATCAACGGAATGCACCTCACTGATTGGACATGGATCGCGGAAAAATACAAAAGGGCGCACTTATCCGCGCATAACTGCGTGCGGTATAAGTGTGCCCAGACGGTCGGCTATATAGGACGGACAAGATGCCTCGTCCCTGCTGATTTCTGTTCCACTGTGGTATATCTCCACTCATCCGTCAGTCGCAGAAATCGAATTCCCAAATACGATATTATTCTATCACAAACCCGATTTTTTGTCAAGGGTGTTTTGAGAAATTTACGCGTTTTGACGGATTGAACAAAGGCGAACAAAAGGGGTATATTTTTATGTGAAATTTTGCCCTTCCCTGCTCATTCGGGCAGCTTGCACACGTCCACCCAGACCGAAGGCTTGGTCAAATCCTCCAATTCGCCCAAAGTCAACTCAATGGCACTGTTACTGCTTCCGCAGGCAGGAAAAACCGTCTCAAATCGTTTGAGGGATTCGTCCAGATACACCTCCACGCCCTCGTTGACGGCAAAGGGGCAGACACCGCCCACAGCGTGCCCCACGCGAACGGGAGCTTCCTCGTGGGACAGCATTTTTGCCTTGGTGCCGAAATAGGCCTTATACTTGGGGTTGTCAATGCGGGCATCCCCTGCGGCGACAATGAGAATCGTGCGTTCTCCGATGGCAAAGGACAGGGTCTTGGCGATGCGACAGCCCTCGCAGCCCAGCGCGGCGGCGGCCAGCTCCACGGTGGCGCTGGAGACGGAAAATTCTTGGATGCGGTGAGCATAACCGCGCTCTTTCATGAAAGCTCTGACTTTTTCGATGGACATGGCAGGCTCCTTTGAAACTTTGATGGGGACATTATAGCACAAGGGGCGAAGAATGTCAAGAAGGGGAACCGCGAGGGTTCCCCATGTTATTGGAATTATTCAGTAGTAGTTTCTTGGCTGTATTTTTCCACGAGTGCATTATCTTTGATGAAATCATGAAATTTCATACTTGCCTGAAACACATTTCCGGGCTCCGAATTCATCGTGGGATCATCTATAAACTTCTCGTACGCAGCCGCCAAAAATTGATAATCATCTTCGGTGAATACAAGAGGCTCCGTTGTCGGAGAACTATAATATTTCACGAAAACACCTTGGTCGGTTACCAAATAGTTTACGGTTGCCATGTGCGCCACTTGTCCATCAAAACAAACGATCTCGTAGAGAAAACACTGTTTCCCAAACATTTCAAGGCTTGAATTAATTAGCTTGAAATCGGCAAAAAAAGAATCCCCTACCGCATAGTTATAATGCCGTATATTTGCAACACCGTCTTCATCCACCAAAACTTGAATTGCCTCCTCCTCTAAATCTCCCAATATTATGTACCTTAGCCCTGCTTGGATATTTCCGGTCAAAACTTCAGCAAAATCTTCTTCAAACACTCCAGCAAAAGCGCAGATTTTTTCCACAGTCTTACCCGCTAATGTAATGTCATCGTGATCTTGGTCAATTCGATTCAGTAATTTCCATTCTTCAGAAGTAATCGCCAAATATGGCTCGTATAATGTTTCCAGAGGTTCTTGTGTTTCAATCTCATCAGGTTCTTGTGTTTCAATCTCATCAGTTTCTTGTGTTTCAGACTGAAGATTATTTGAGCTATATTGACAAGCCGTGGATATCATAATTAAAGCAACCAACAATACATTCATCAAAATTTTTTTCATTATTTGGTGTCCTCCCTTACTTATACTCCAACCCAATCAATTGTATTTAAATAATCGCCTTCTTCAACTACCACAATACCGTCCCAAATATACTTGCATTCACCATATTCCACTGTAGGAAAGCTCTCCCCTTCACATATTTCCTGATATGTCATTTCATACTCACTTCCAATGTTAACATTCAATGGATCGAATACTTTAAAAACATATACACCACTGTCATTCAAATAACAATCGTATACGACCGTACAATGTCCGCTACGCCTAGTTCCATCTTCCGAATAGACACCACGCGACAAAATAATTGGCACTGACAAATCAAGCAAACTTGCTAAAGTATTTTGGTTATATATTTTTTTCCACGCAGAATATACATTATGAGATCCCATAATATACTCTAGCGCTTGCTCTGTTTGATATACATTCCCGCCCTTTGTGTTATATTCTGCATTTAATTGTTCCTCAGTAGGATTGGTAGTTTCAATACCCAATTTGACATATACCGCAGCCGAATCTTGCGATATAGAAGAAATCAAATAATTCATACTCACCATACGTGCTACAGCAACCCAACATCTAATACCAGTCTTCTGCGGCTCCAATCTGGTAGTAAACCCAATAAACCACTCGTCCTGCTGATTATCTCCATTAGGCTCATTTACATATGTATACTGCCCTACCGTACCGCCGGAAGCGTTCGCAGAGGGCAATGACAGAACTCGGGTCACTTGCCCACCGGAATTTGAGGCAACGGGACTCGCCATCAAAGCATATCCTCCGCGATCGGTAGGAATGACAGCCCAAAACGAGCCGCGCGCGGTAGCGGATCCGCTCAAAGTTATACCGCCTACGCCTGTAGTATCATTACTTGGAACGCTCAAATACAGACCGCTTCCTACGGATTGGATGGTATAGTATCCGGTAGGTTGGAGCGTAAACGTCCATTGGCAACTTTCGTTTCCGTAAAAAGTATTGGCTACAGCATAGAGGCTGTCATCTTCCTCGCTCGGCGTATCATTATCATCCACAACAGCTTGTAAGCTGTGATTGGTTTCTTGATTCACAATAAAATACGTCCCATCCTCAATCACCGGCCTATACGTCACCGTCACCGTAGGCAACACGCCCGTAAAGCTTTGCGAGCCGTAAAAGCGGCGGGAGAACTCGGGATAAACAGAATTGCTGTTGAGCAGAATGATTCCTTGGGAGGCTTTGGTGGTAGCAACACTGTCAAAGCCAACCCATCCTTGGGCAATCTTCGTTATATCCAACGCGCAGCTTCCAGAGCTCGTAGTCAAGTCAGCACGACAATACGGTACCGTAAAGGAAGATCCGTGTGATTCACTCCAATTGGCTCCCGTCGGCGTCCATTCCGGGTCGCCGCTAAATTGATACATATGAATCACAGCAGGACTGCTCCCTCCGCCCGCCGACATCAGATTCAGCGTTACGGAGGTCACCTGATCCGCAGACAAGGAGCGGAAAAGCACGTTATCCTTCAAGGCATTCAAGCGAACCAGCATTCGTCCTTGGCTGTAGGGCATTTCGCGATAACCGACATAGTGATACAGCTCGTTGCCGCAGGGTTGATTCAACATGGTAGAACCGGAATACACGGCGGTGGTCTCCACGTCTCCCGTAGATGCATAATACACCGATGGATCCACATAAATGGGATACGTCAGCCCCTCGGTGGCCAAATATGCGGCATCCAGTGTCACAGTCAGCACGTAGATACCGCCCGTGAGCTCCTCCAAGCTAAAATCCGTGTCGATATAGCTGTTGGGGTTCTCGGCGCTGTCATAGATATAGAACGGCGAGGTGGTCAGCACGGTCTCCCCCGTGTCCTTATCCTGATAGCGGATCACTCCATTCTCTGCCACGGGCACAAGGCCGGCAGGGCGCAGAAGGAAGATGAAGCTCGTGGGCGCGGAGGAGGAGTACAGGATCACGTCCTCCTTGTAGCCGCTGAAATCAGCCGTGTACCGAACGGCGGTATCTGCACCGAAAGCACCTGTGTACAGGACGGTGTTTTCGTTTTGCAGTTGCGCCGTAGACCTGAGAGATTCCGTGCCGATATAGGTGGCCACGGCATAATCCCCGTAGGTTAGCATCACGGGATTCTTGGTAATATCGGTGGGCAGATGGGTCTGAATGTCATTCTCCTCGTTGACGTAAGCGTAGCCGCTTCTACTGTGCGCCGTGAGGCGGTTGCTCTTGTCGTACACATTACCGTTCTCGCCCGTGTATTTTACCGGATAAGAAAACAGGTACATGGAGTGCGTGCCGTCCTCGTTGGCCAGCATGACGGTGTTCATGTCGCCCTCCGCTTGCGGCAAACGGCGCACGTGACCGGCTTCTGCAATCTTGCTGTCTGAGATCAGCTCGGTCGGGATCTCGGTGGGCAAAGACGGTTCTGCCGGAACAGTCACTTCTTGCATTGCATCGGGCAAGAGCTGCTCCGCGTCGAGCACGGGTTCCTCAGCGCTCATCGTCGGGTATGCCGTTACGAGTCCAAAGAGCATCACCAGCGTCATCAGGAAACCAATGGCTTTCAGGGTGCGTTTTTTCATGTTTTTTCTCCTTTACTGTATATTTGAGGTTCTTGTAAAAGTCCCTCTTTATATGCAATAACAAATGAAAACGGAAAAAATTGCAGGATTTCCACCGTGTTTTGCTTTTTCTCCGTTTTATACAAAAGGAAGAAGCATCATGCAACATTTTGCATTATATATATTATAGCACTTTCCCCCACATTTGTCCATTAACCTATTTCACAAATTTTCCCTGCCCTGTTTGTGTAGCCTGTCATAAAAAATCCGCCGTCGCTTGCAAAAATCCCCGAAATCCCTTGACAAGCCCCCTGCCTGCGTGCTATAATATGCAAGTACGAAATCAAAATCATGCAAATTGCGGTCAACCGCCTTTGCGTTGGAGGTAACATATGAAAGATCTGGATTGGGGCAACCTTGGCTTTGCCTACCAAAAAACCGACTACCGCTTCGTCGCCCGCTACAAGGACGGCGCATGGGACGAAGGACGGCTCACCACCGATGAAAGCATCACCATGAACGAGTCCGCCTGCGTTCTGCAATACGCCCAGACCTGCTTTGAGGGTTTGAAGGCCTACCGCACCAAGGACGGCCACATCGTCTGCTTCCGTCCCGATCTCAACGCGGCTCGCATGGCTGATTCCTGCCGCCGCATGATCATGCCCGTGTTCCCCGAGGACAAGTTCGTGGACGCCGTGGTGCAGACCGTCCGCGCCAACGCCGATTGGGTTCCTCCCTTCGGTTCGGGTGCGACCCTGTACGTCCGTCCCTTCATGTTCGGCGCTGACCCCATTCTGGGTGTCAAGCCCGCCAACGAGTTTGAGTTCCGCATCTTTTGCACCCCCGTGGGTCCCTACTTCAAGGGTGGCGTAAAGCCTCTGACCGTTCGCATCAGCGACTACGACAGAGCAGCCCCCCGCGGCACGGGTCACATCAAGGCGGGTCTCAACTACGCCATGAGCCTGTATGCCATCGTAGACGCCCACGAGCAGGGCTATGATGAAAATATGTACCCCGACGCCGGAACCCGTACCTATCTGGAGGAAACGGGCGGCGCGAATATTCTGCTCATCACCAAGGACGGCAAGGTGGTCACCCCTAAGTCTGACTCTATCCTGCCCTCCATCACCCGCCGCTCCCTCATGTTCGTGGCCAAAGAATATCTCGGCCTGGAGGTAGAGGAGCGCAAGGTACGCATCGACGAGCTGGATCAGTTTGCCGAGTGCGGTCTCTGCGGCACCGCTGCCGTGATCTCCCCCGTGGGCAAGATCGTGGATCACGGCCGTGAGATCTGCTACGGTATGGACAAGATGGGTCCCATTACCGAAAAGCTGTATAAGACGCTGGTCGGTATTCAGATGGGTGAAATTGAAGCCCCCGAGGGCTGGATCAAGCGGATTGATTGATTTTCATTTGGTAGACAAAAGGGCTGTCCCGCATGGGACAGCCCTTATTTTTATAAGTGACCTTACATCATTCCAGCGTAATGCTCTTGACGTACATAACGTCTCCCGCAGAGGAAAAGTCAAAATAGTCAAATCTGATGCTGTGAATGTCCCCTTTCCAGAAGGAGGCGGTCGACAGATCGATCTCCAGCACGTGATATTCACCGTCCGTAATCAGGTTCTCGCGCAGACGCGCATCTCCCGTGGGATTGGTATTCACGCCCGCACACAGGAAGAGATCGCACTCGTAATATCCCGTGGAATTATCCTCGGGAATCATATATTCGATCTTCAAGATCTTATATGTTTCAGCCGTGATGCTGACGTAATCGCTGTATTTGACCGTCACGTTGGTGTCTCCATCAGGTCCTGCCGTCAGCTTGGCAGCCTGCTGCGCTTCGTCATATTCCACCGTGGTGCTGAAAGGGTTGGTCAATGCGTTGATCTTGCTCTGGCTGTCAAATACGAGCTTGGTGGGATCACCCTCGATGGAGGGCAAGCGGGTGCTGGTATAATTCTTATGCAAGGCGGCATTGGTGGTGAAATCCTTGTGCGTCGTGAAGGTAGCACGGATATCCTCCAGGCTTCCTGCGGTCAGAAGATAGCTGTATTCCAGAGGCTCGAAGGCAACGAGCTTGATGATATTGACGGGAGCCACGTAGTTGGTAGCGCCATCCTTGGAGCTCTTGCTGCCGTTGTATTCATAACGACCCGCCTTGAACTGATCCACGTTGGGAACATAAAGACCCAGACCGTAATTGTCCGAGGGATTCACCCAAGCGCACCACGTTTCGCTGTTTTTCTCTTTGAGAAGGAAGGTACAATCTGCTACGTACTGCGCATCTCCCCAGAAATTCAGATCCCCGCGAGAGGAAAGAGCATCCCCCGTCCAGGAGGCATCACCGTCGTACCAAACGAAGGTGTCAAGATAGCTGACGGTATACAGCGCAGGCAATTCCTGCCCTGCATAGGGATGCGTCCACCCCGAAAAGTCCGTAAAGCGGTTGTCCACCTGGATGCGGTCATCCTTCAGAGTATAGGTGTTTTCCATATAGCTGGGGGTCAGCTTATTGTCAAGCGACCAGTCCTGCGGCTGGGACTTGATATAAACAGAATTCTCCTTGACCACAAGGTCGATCAGACGGCTGGAATTGTTGTACTGATCGCCGCCCTGCACGGGGTTATAGACCCACTGGCTGTCAAAGGAAATGCCGGGCTCGTACACACCGGGAATAGGGCCTGTTCCGTAGAAGGACTGCTGGATCAGACGTCCCGTGTCGTGCTTATTGACAAGATTGGTCAGACCACTTATGTCTTCGTTCTTATCACCGATATAATTGATGGTACCTCCCCAACCGAGATCAATTCCCAGTCTGAAACGGTCATTTTCGATATACAGGGAATCTCTGGGAACAGCGATTGTTTCGGTGGTCAGGTTCATGACGGAAAACTCAGCAGCCTTTCCCGTCAGAGACTCAACCTGAATGCTTTGAATGTCAAAGCATTCGGCGGCATTCATAAAGCTGCTCGGGAGTCCCGAGAAAACGCCTTCGCCTGCCTCCAGGAAATAATAGTCGTCAGTATCATACTTAGAAACCTTGTAAGCCACCGTGATCTTAACAGGCTCGGAGGACTTGTAGCTCACCGAAAAACGGTTAAATGCCTCACTGAAAGCACCTTCGGGGAAGGTATATTTCAGAGTTTTGTCAAACGCAAAGGATGCCTTATCCGTGCGCTCAGCATACCCCGTCACGCTGTATTTCAGTCCGTCAGGTGTTACCACCTGTGCCGTTCCGTCAGTTTCCGTGACAAGAAAATCCTCGGGATTGGTTTCGGTGGTTGTATCGTCGGTTGCATCGTCGGTTGTAGTACCGTCGGTTGCGGCATCATCGGTCGTCGCATCGGATTCCGCAGCGTCAGCGCTTGTATTCGCCGAGTCAACGGTGTCAGTGTCTCCACTGTCCTGCCCACCGCAAGCCACGGCACCCAACAGCATGGATGCACACAAAGCAAGCAGACACAGTTTTTTCCACGTAAATTTCATAATAATCCTCCCATATGCAAATATATAAATAGTATACCATGTTATCGGCGATTTGTCAAGAAAAACCTTTTCACGACGGCAATCAGGTCTGTTTTTTTCAAAAACCTCTTGACAAGTCTGAATAAATACTGTATAATTGTTGCATCTGTCTTTCTATATTTGTATAATTATTCATCTCGGAGGTATATATTCATGATTTCTCTGTATAATCAGCATTTTCTCAAGCTTCTTGACCTGACCCCTGCACAGATTTCGGGGTTACTAAACCTCGCTGCCGACCTCAAGGCGAAGAAAAAGGCGGGAATTCCCCACCGTATGTGCGATGGCAAGAGCATCGCCCTCATCTTTGAAAAGACCTCTACCCGCACCCGTTGCGCCTTTGAGGTAGCCGCCGCCGACCTCGGTATGCACCCCACCTATCTGGATCCCACAGGCTCCCAGATCGGCAAGAAGGAGAGCATCGCCGACACCGCCCGTGTGCTGGGGCGTATGTATGACGGTATTGAGTACCGCGGATACGGGCAGGAGATCGTGGAGGAACTGGCCAAGTACGCGGGTGTTCCCGTATGGAACGGTCTGACCAACGAGTTCCATCCTACCCAGATCCTCGCCGACTTCCTCACCGTCAAGGAGCATTTCGGCTCTCTCAGCGGCATCAAGCTGGTCTACATGGGAGACGCACGCTACAATATGGGCAACTCCCTCATGGTGGGCTGTGCCAAGATGGGTATGCACTTCGTGGCTTGTGCACCCGCCAAGTATTTCCCTGCCCCCGAGCTGATCGAGACCTGCCAAAAGATCGCCGCCGAGACAGGCGCCGTGCTGGAGTTTATTGAAGACCCCGTTGCCGCCACCAAGGGCGCACACGTCATCTATACCGACGTGTGGGTGTCCATGGGCGAGCCCGACTCGGTCTGGGAGGAGCGCATCGCTGACCTGACGCCCTACCGTGTCACCGGCGAGCTGATGCAGAACGCCGGGGAGCAGTGCGTCTTCATGCATTGTCTGCCCGCCTTCCACGACCTGAACACCACCATCGGCAAGCAAATCCACGACAAGTTCGGCATCGACTGCATGGAGGTCACCGACGAGGTCTTTGAGTCCCCCGCCTCCATTGTCTTTGACGAGGCCGAAAACCGTATGCACACCATCAAGGCCGTTATGGCGGCCACATTGGTGGAGGGACTGTAAAAGCAACAACAAGAGCCGCACGCTCGGAATTTTATTTCCGAACGTGCGGCTCGCTTTTCATCTACCGTGGAGAGAGGCGGAAGAGAAAAGCTATAAGGGGGGATCATTCACTTTCGGGATTCTTGAATTCAGGCAGAAAAGCTTGCTCTTCTCCTGTGTATCCGCTCCAACCGTTCTCGACCGTCACAACACGACCGTCTGCCAAAAGGTATCCGACACCGTAGTCGCTATAGCCCGCATGGGTCTGAACAGTCTCTTCGCTTTCCAAAATCTCACCGCAGTGAGCGCAGGGATAAAGATTTCCGAGAATTTCAAAGCATTCACCTTCTTCGGTGATGAAATATCGGGTGGCAGGCACATCCACGGTCTGCCCCTTCTCGCAAATCTCCAAAATTGCATACCGTGCCCAGATCCGTTGTTCCATACCCATGCGGTTATGAATCACACCCGCAGGAAGATGTCCTGCGTCTTTTTCAGACAGGATCAGGGTCGCATAGGCAGACAGAATGGCATCCTTCATGGGGGAGCCTTCGGGGATCATGTCCTCCAGCACCTCAGCAGGGCTGACGGAGACTTCCTCCGTCACCTCGGTCAATACACCGCGACAGTCCTCCAAAATGCGGCCGTCCGTCAGAATATAGCGGGTTCTTTGGGAGTGATAGCAGTTGTCCTCCATCTCCCCGCACAGGTCGCAATATGCCACCGTTTTGCTGTATTCCACCCAGCTTTCATCCTCGAGCAAAAGATAGGATCGCTCACTGAGCTCGGGATCCTTATGGCTCAGAATGGTCACAGCACGGTAGCTATCATCGGGAGAAAAGCCGAAGGTCATAGCAAAATTATCATACGCGGCGTAGTTTTGGTTGATCACAGCACCCAAGGCCATGACATAACGCTCGGTGGCGCTCAGTTGATCAAACAGACGGGGTTTTACATCCTCTGCCTTATCATGCAAGGACGCAACAAAAGTCGCTGCCTTTTCTTCGGTCACCTGCTCAGGATCGTCAAATCTCACAGCACCCAGGACAACGCCGCGGGTAACCGAAACATCATCGTAATAGCGGCTTTGGGTATTGGTCACAGGCTTTTGGTTGCCAATAAACACGCTCCCCGCGCCGGTGATCAAACCGTTTTCGTCTCTGATGATAAAATCGACGTAGTCCTCGTCCGCGCGACCGCCCAAGGGATTCTCGGGATAGAAGCGATTTCCGCCCCAAGTGGCCACGGGGAACTCGGGATCGAGGGTCAGGCTTTGGCCGGTCGTTACGCTGTAGATAAAGCCGTGATACATGGCATATTTGGCAAAATACTCTTTCCAGGCATCAGCTTTGTTACCGTCCAACTTTATGGAAGGTTTACCTTGGCCGATCTTACCGTTTTGGGATGTTACGGTGACGGTTTCCCCGTCCTCAACGTGGAAAAGAACGTAGACATCATGTGCCACCAGCTCGTCGCCTACAACGATGGATATGCTATCCTCCGCTGACACAGCCGGATCCTCGGTAGAGGGATTCGTATTCCCCGTTTCGGGCAAGCTATCCGTATCAGAGGTTTCGGGCTCTGTGGAGGGCTGCTGGGTGCTCTCCTTGCTCGCAGACAAGATCTGCACATTGACAAGGGGTGCTGCATGATACGAAAGTCCAACGTCTGCTAAAGGAAGGCTGTCGCTCTCGGGAGCTGATGCCCCTGTAAGTTCTTCATGAGATACCGATGGCAGAATGGGATCCTCTGCCCTCATCAAGGGAATAGCGATCACAGCTCCGAGCATCAGCAGGGTTGCCATGCAAGCCGCCATCAAAATCACAGCCCGTTTTCTGTTTGCCGTGCGTCCGGAAGCGGATGTAGCTGTGATACATCCGTGAATGGTTTCCTGATTTAACATACCGATCGCATCGGTCAATTTTTCATGATTTTTTTTCATAAGAAACTCCATACTGCCGCCATGCGGCGGCGCAAATAAATTCAGTCATTCGACCGTGCCGTCAGGCAAAAATGGGTCGGGTCCCATTTTTAGGGAGAATATGCGTGAAACAGTTCACTTGGGTTTTGAATCGCTGAACTTTCACGCGAAACTCCATTCCGCCGCCATGCGGCGGCGCAAATAAATTCGGTCATTCGACCGTGCCGTCAGGCAAAAATGGTTTCATGGGGGTTAGAGATCATCAGACTTGAATACCGTTTTCAGTCAGCATATGGCTCAACCGCTTTCTGAGACGCATGAGCCGCATCCCTGCAGCCGCAGAACTCATACCGCAAAGTCTCGCCGCTGTTTCCAAGGTTTCAAAGCTGTAGTAACGAAGAAGAAACAAGCGTCGGTCACGTTCATCAAGGCTATCCACAAAGCGTTGCACACAATCGCGGATGGTCAAAGTCTCCCCCCAATCTTCACCCTCGGGATCCGTCAGACATTCTGACAATTCCTCGATGGATTGGGCGTACGCATGACCGCATCGCCGCTGTGCCGCATCATATCTCACACGGTCAATGGCCCGCCGCCGCACCAAAGCGCTGACATAGGCCGCCAGGTGGGTAGGGCGATCCGGCGGTACCGCTTGCCATAAGTCCAGGAGCGCGTCGTTGACACATTCCTCCGCGTCAGCTTCGTTGCCTGTGATCCGCTCCGCCAAGGATTTCAGCATACGGCCATAGCGGCGATATACCTCCGCAAGAGCAGAATCCTCCCGCCGATATAGCCCCGCAATGATTTCCCTTTCGTTACGGTCCGTTCCATACAACATGATAACCTCCTCGTTTTCTGATGTGAAAGCGCTCTCACCTATATTGTCGATAAACCGCAGGCTCACATAACATCGTTAAAACAATTATACATCATTTTTTCTCCGAAATCAATAAGGAGAACTCTCTATGCCTTCTTGATCTCGGTTTTCCGTTATAATAACGACTGAATTTCCTCTTGCAAAATCCCCCCATCTATGCTATACTAACAGCAGAAACAAAAAAGGAGTGTCCCCATGAAACACACCCCCATCCTGACCTCCGCGCTGATGCGCGAATGCGACGAATATACCATAAACACCCTCGGCATCCCCTCCCAAGTACTCATGGAGCGGGCGGCGCAGGGCGTCGTGAAATATCTCAAAGCTTTCAGCGATCTATTTCCCGCGCAGGGCAATATTCTCTTGCTGTGCGGCAGCGGCAACAACGGCGGCGACGGCTTTGCCGTGGCACGTCTGCTCGTGGAGCAAAAGCTGAGCAACGCGTCCGTGTGCTACGTCGGCAAGACAACGGCCGACGGTCTCCCCGACGAAACCCGCATGAGCACAGAATGCGCCCGCCAATATCAGAAGCTATCCGCGTGTGGCATCCCCGTCCATCCGATCACCGAGGCGGAGTCCCTTCTCCGCAGTGCCGATCTCATCATCGACGCTGTACTGGGCATTGGGCTGGATCGTCCCGTGGAGGGAGCTCTGGCGACACTTTTACACGCGGTCAATGCTTCGGGCAAGCCCGTCCTTGCGGTGGATATTCCTTCGGGCATCCACGGCGACACGGGAGACGTCATGGGTACTGCGATCAAAGCAACCGCCACCGTCACCATGCAGGCGCTCAAGCATGGTCTGCTTCTCTACCCCGGTGCGGACTACGCGGGCAGCCTTCACGTTTGTAACATCGGTGTTGATCTGACACCTGCAGAGCATAACCGCACGCACCTTGCCGATCACGCGCTGATACGGAAGGTGCTTCCCCCGCGCGCCCGCCGTTCCCACAAGGGCACATACGGCCGTCTTGCCCTTCTTTGTGGCTCGCACGGCATGGCCGGTGCCGCCATACTTTCTGCCAAGGGAGCGTTGCGCAGCGGCGTGGGGCTCATCCAAGTCATCACACCCGAATGCAATCGCACCGTCCTGCAGTCCACCCTTCCCGAAGCCATTGTTTCCTGCTATGACAGTGCATCGCCGTCCCTCAAGGAGCTGGCCACCGCCGTCAGGGATGCTGATGGACTTGTGATGGGGTGCGGTCTGGGCAGCTCTGCCACGTCGCTGACTGTACTGGAGACCCTGCTTTCGGTGTGCCCTGTGCGGGAGAATTTTCCCGTGGTATTGGATGCCGATGCGCTGAATCTGATCGCCAAGCATCCCCATCTGTGGGAAACGCCGCTCCTGAAGGACGGTGCGCGTCAAGTGATCCTGACCCCTCATCCTGCCGAAATGTCCCGTCTGACGGGCGCATCGGTTTCGGATATTCTGCAAGACCCGATTTCTGCCGCAACGTCGCTTGCCGAGCGCCGCGGCGTAACTGTTCTGCTCAAGGATGCGCATACCGTGATCGCCTCCCCTGACGGCGAGATCTTTCTCTGCCCCTTCGGAAACGCAGGCATGGCCAAAGGCGGCTCGGGGGACGTACTGGCAGGCATACTTGGCGCTGTGGCGGTACAAAATCGGTATCGCATCCCAGGCGAGCTGTCAGCTGCAGAAATCGCCGCATCTGCCGCCGCTCTGCACGGCTGGGCAGGAAATCTCGCCGCGCGGGAATGGGGGGAGATCAGCATGACCCCCTCGGAGCTTTCGGATGCCATTTCCAAGGTCACGCAGAGGCTGAGCCGCACACAAACCGATATCTCCTACGGCATTTCCCTCTCGGATTGAAACAAAAATAGAAATCGGTTGATACCGACGGACAAATCCGTTCTCGGCATCAACCGATTTCTATACATACCGTACAATGCGCAACAAGCACTCATCAAGCGCGGGTAACCTTACCGGAGCGCAGGCAGCGAGAGCAAACAGCCACGGTCTTGGGAGTACCGTCAACGATTGCCTTTACCTTGCGAATGTTGGGCTTCCAGGTACGATTGGTTTTACGGTTGGAGTGGGACACGTTCTGACCGTATACAACACCCTTACCGCAGACACTACACTTTGCCATTACTTGACACCTCCTTACTGTGGTTTCCAGCCTGTCCGGATCAGACAGACCTGCAAACATAAGACAACAGTCTGTATTATACCATACTCCGCTCAAAAAAGCAAGAGTTTTTTGAAAAAAATTTTGTTTTTGAACCAACTTTTTTTGCGGTTTGCTTTTCTCCCCAAAGCTTTTTTCATTGCCTACAAATTTACGGTACCGCAGGCTGAAATTTAAGGTAAAAATTCACAAAAAGCCCTTGCAATCCCAAATAAGATATGGTATAATAAAGTATCAATTTTTTTCGGAGGTTACAAATGAACAAGCAAGACCGCATTTTGATAAATTACGACAACGCCAAGGCCGAATACGCTGAGTACGGCGTGGACACCGACAAGGTGCTGGAGCAGTTCGACACTATCTCCATGTCCCTCCACTGCTGGCAGGGCGACGACGTGGTGGGTCTCGAGGGTCTGGGCGACGTGGAGTCCCAGAACCTGGTCACAGGCAGCTACCCCTATGCCGCCAAGACCGGTGACGAACTCCGTTCGGACATCCAAATGGCCTTCTCTCTCTCCCCCTTCAAGCACAAGGTCAATCTGCACAGTATGTACGCCGAGCGGAAGAACCCCAGAAACGACCTGACCATTGAGGACTTCCGCAACTGGGTGGATTTCGCCAAGGAGCACGGCTACGGCCTGGATTATAACGCCTCCTTCTTCACCCACCCCATGATGAACAACGGCTTCTCCCTTGCTTGCCTGGATAAGTCCACCCGCGACTACTGGATCGAGGCGGGTATCGACAGCCGCGAGATCTCCCTTGCCATGGGTAAAGAGCTGGGTCAGAAGTGCTTCAACAATATCTGGATCCCCGACGGTCTCAAGGACGTCCCCGTGAACCGCTACCGCTACCGCGAGCTGCTCATTGAGTCCCTGGACAAGATCCTGGGCACCCCCTACACCGAGGAGGAGCACAAGTACGCCGCCGACGTGCTGGAGGGTAAGGTCTTCGGCATCGGCACCGAGGCATTTGTCGTCGGCTCTCACGAGTTCTATCTGGGCTACGCCGCCACCCACAACTGCGGTGTCACCCTCGACACGGGTCACTTCAACCCCACCGAGAACATCCCCGACAAACTCTCGGCCTACCGTCCCTTCGTCCGCGACCTCATGCTCCACATCTCCCGCGGCCTGCATTGGGACTCCGACCACGTCCTCATCCAGGACGATTGCCTCATGACCATCATGCACGAGATGCGCATGGGCAACCTCTACGGCGACGTGGCCATGGGTCTGGACTTCTTCGACGCCTCCATCAACCGCGTGGCCTGCTGGTCCATCGGTCTCCGCGCCGCCGCCAAGGCCGTGCTGGCATCCCTCTTGGAGCCCGTGAACCTCACCGATAAGGCCGAGGTAGAGGGCGACTTCACCTCCCGCCTCATGCTCATGGACGAGGCTAAGAACCTGCCCATGAATGCCGTTTGGGAGTATATGCTCATGAAGAAGGACATTGCCATCGGTCAGGACGCACTTGCTGAAATCAAGAAGTACGAAAAGGACGTTATGGCAACAAGATAACCGATCCAAGTCAAACAAAGACAGGCTTTCCTCAAAAATTTTGGGGAGAGCCTGTCATATTTTTAAGCATTTGGCGACATATATTCATGAGGCCAACGGACAAGGCGGTGTCTTCTCTCTCCTTTGCTGCTTTGCCCGAAGGTCTCGTCAAGTACCATTTTTGCGTCGATCCGACACAAACGCGCACATACAAAAGCCCGCAGGCGTGCCTGCGGGCTTTTGGTTGTTACACGGGTTATCGCAAATCCGTAGGGGATGGTGCCTTCGACGTCCTGTTTCAAAAATATATAATACCCACAAGGGAAATCGGCAATTTGTATTGCGGGGCGTCGAGGGCGCCGCCCCCTACGATTGTGTTGGTCACGGACCCATAAACAACAGGCCATCTCTAATTTATCGTTTTACGACTACTACAATTCAACCCACAGTTGCATAAATGTTGAACCCCCGCTGATTGACAACGGACCAAACAAGAGATATAATATAGGCATAAGAAGGCCTTCTTAAATTTAATTTGAGGAGAACATCCATGCAATCTTTGGGTAAAACCATCAAACGACTCCGCACCTGTAAGGGCGAGACACAGGAACAGTTGGCAGAAAAGCTGCACATTTCCTGCCAAGCCATTTCCAAATGGGAAAACGGCGCGGCCCTACCCGATATTTCCCTTCTGCCGCAGATCTCCGACCATTTCAACATCACCATCGACGAGCTTTTCAACCACAAGCTGAATTCTTTCACCTACAAGGAGCGTTTCGTGCAGTTAATGCACAACAGCGGCGTATTATCCTTTAAGGATAACGAAAACTATATCATCAACACCGAATGCTTCACCACAAACGCTCAGATCGCGAAGATAGGAGAATGTTTTGCTGATTTTATCCGCGAAAATCATCTGACATTTGATGCCATCATGGGTCTTGCATACCACGGCATCGCCTTTTCTACCGCCACCGCGTGCTCGCTGTATCAAAAATACGGCGAAACCACCTCTTACTTTTTTGACAGAAGATCGCCCGACAGTAGGCATCGCCACATTTGCGGGTACACCCCCGAGGACGGAGACAGAATTATCGTGATTGACGATATGCTCGGCTCGGGCCTATCCTTGGAGCAGCGATTGGATCAACTTCTGACCGTCGCCAAGGTCGAGGTGGTTGCGGTAATCGCCATTGTGGATGCTAAAGCACAGCGAGAGAATGGCATGAGCGGAAGCGAATATATTGAGAGGAAATATGGCACCAAGGTTTATACGTTGATTTCGGATGAAGATATCCGAAAAGCGCTCGAAAAGCATATGATTTAATAGATTAAGAGCCCGCAGGCGTGCCTGCGGGCTTTTATGATGGTCTTACTTGACCACGATATTGATGATCTTATTGGGAATCACGATCTCCTTGACCACGGTTTTGCCTTCGATCAAGGAAGCCAGCTTTTCGTCGGCCTTGACGGCGGCGATCGCCGTGTCCTTATCGGCGTTCATGGGCAGGATGACCTTGCCGCGAACCTTACCGTTGATCTGAACAGCCAGCTCGGCGGTAGCGTCGATGGTCTTGGCCTCATCCCAGACAGGCCACTCAGCCAGCGAGCAGAAGCCCTTGCCGCCCATCTGCTCCCACATCTCCTCGCAGAGGTGAGGCGCAAAGGGACAGAGCATACGGACGAAAATGGAAAGCTGATCCTTGGTGATACTGCCCGCGTCGGAGATGTCGTTGAGCAGACCCATCATGGCGGCGATGGCCGTGTTGAACTTCATGTCCTCGATGTCCATGGTGACCTTCTTGAGTGTCTTGTGGATGGCAGACTCCACCTTGGGGTTGGGCTCGCCACCCTTGACCATACCCGACAGATCAGCCACACGGTCGAGGAAACGCTTGCATCCCTTCACGCCGTTATCCGACCAAGGCGCGGCAGAGCCGTAGTCACCCATAAAGAGGATATAGACACGGAGGACGTCGGCGCCCAGCTCATTGACCACGTCGTTGGGGTCCACGGTGTTGCCGCGGGACTTGGACATCTTCTCGCCGTCGGGACCCAGGATCAGACCCTGCGCGGTACGCTTGGCGTAAGGCTCTGCGGTGGGCACGAGGCCGAGATCGTAGAGGAAGTGGTGCCAGAAGCGGGAGTAGATCAGGTGACGGGTCACGTGCTCCATACCGCCGTTGTACCAGTCAACGGGCAGCCAATAACGGAGCTTATCCATGTCGGCCAGCGCTTCGGAGTTGTGGGGGTCAATATAGCGCAGGAAGTACCACGAAGAGCCTGCCCACTGGGGCATGGTATCGGTCTCGCGCTTAGCAGCACCGCCGCACTTGGGGCACTTGCAGTTGACGAAGTAATCCAGCTTGGCCAGAGGGGACTCACCGCCCTGTCCGGGCTCGAACTCAGTGACGGGAGGCAGGCGCAGAGGCAGCTCCTCATAGGGAACGGGGACCATGCCGCAGGTAGGACAATGAACGATCGGGATGGGCTCGCCCCAGTATCTCTGGCGGTTGAAGGCCCAGTCCTTCATCTTGAACTGGACACCGCCCTCGCCGATGCCCTTCTCCTGCAGCCACTCGATCATGGCAGCGATGGAGTCGGCCTTGTTATCATAGACGTTGAGGAAATCGGAATTGACCATGGGGCCGTCGCCTGTGTAGGCGGCCTCCTCGATGTTGCCACCCTGGATGACCTCGATGATGTCGATGCCGAACTTCTTGGCGAAGTCATAGTCACGCTCGTCGTGGGCGGGAACAGCCATGATCGCGCCCGTGCCGTAGCCCATCATGACGTAGTCAGCAAGGTAGATGGGGATCTCCTTACCGTTGACGGGGTTGATACCCTTGACACCGTCGAGGCAGACACCCGTCTTGTCCTTGACGAGCTGGGTGCGCTCAAACTCGGTCTTCTTGGTGCACTCCTCCTGATAAGCCTTGACCTCGTCCATGTTGTTGATCTTGCCCTCGGCGGCCAGCTTCTCGATGATGGGATGCTCGGGGGCAATGACCATGAAGGTCACGCCAAAGAGGGTATCTGGACGGGTGGTGTAAATGCGGAGGGTCTCGTCGCCTGCGGTCAGGCCGAAGTTGACGAAAGCACCGCGGGACTTACCGATCCAGTTGACCTGCTGCATCTTGATGTTGGGAAGGTAGTCCACTTCCTCCAGACCCTGCAGGAGCTTGTCGGCGTACTCGGTGATGCGAAGATACCATACGTCCTTGGACTTCTGGACAATGTCAGAGTGGCAGATGTCGCACTTGCCGCCCTGGGAGTCCTCGTTGGACAGAACGACCTTACAATGGGGGCAATAGTTGACAAGGGCAGTATCGCGGAAGGCGAGGCCGTTTTCGAACATTTTGAGGAAGATGAACTGGGTCCACTTATAGTAGTCCTCCTCGGTGGTGTCCACCACGCGATCCCAGTCGAAGGCGAAGCCCACGCGGCGAAGCTGGCTGGAGAACTTGGCAATGTTGCGGTCGGTCAGCTCGCGGGGGTGGATGCCCGTCTTGATGGCGGAGTTCTCGGTGGGCAGGCCAAAGGCGTCAAAGCCGATGGGGAACAGGACGTTGTAGCCCTGCATACGGCGCTTGCGGCCGATGATCTCCAAGCCCGAATAGGCCTTGATGTGACCCACGTGCATTCCCGACCCGGAGGGATAGGGGAACTCAACAAGTCCGTAGAACTTGGGCTTGTCAGAGTGGTCAGCGGCGTTAAAGATCTTCGCCTCGTCCCACTTGTCTTGCCATTTCTTCTCAATGGCGGAAAAATCGTACTTCATGGTTTATATGTCCTTTCAGTTATTTACTATATCTGAGGAGTACGCAAGGGCGGAAACTTCTTAAAAGAAGTTTCCCCCTTGACCCCCTTCAAGAACCTTCAAAAATAGTTATGATGGTGGGAAGTGAGATGACATCCGTGCGAGTGTCGCGCACCCCACGGGGTCCCTCCCCCATTCGAATATTGGGAGTACACTTGGGAACTTTCAGAAATACATCGTGGCAATTATGTTTTGTTGAAGTTTTTGAGGGGTCGAGGGGAACTTTTTTCAAAAAGTTCCCTCGCGTTCTCCTCAGAAACAAAAAAGCCCCTGACATAGTCAGAGACGGGAAACACCCGCGGTACCACTCCGCTTGACACGCCCATAGAAAGCCTGCCCACTTGACCTCGGTAACGGCGAGTACCGTTCTGCCCTACCCTGCGGCGCAAAGCCTCAGATCGAACAGACCGCTCGGGGGTGAGATGGACGACCTATCCTGCCGTGTTGCACCAAACCACGGCTCTCTGGGAGGAATCGGAGGAACAATGCCCCGTCACAGCGTTTTAAAACAACAGAATTATTATAATATGTTTTTGGGGAAATGTCAAGGGGTTTCGCGGAAATTCTTTCAGAGAAGCCGGATACAGACAAACAAGCCCGCAGATCATGCCTGACGGGCTTGTTTTCAAGAATTCTTTCAATTCCCCACAAAAAAATCATCTACCGAGCATTCCATCAGCTCTGCGAGCACGGGCAAAAAGGTGATGTCGGGATAGCATTCCACCCGCTCCCATTTGGAGACGGCCTGCGGAGAGATGCCTAAGATCTCCCCAAATTCCACTTGGGTCAGCTTGTGGGTTTTTCGGTAATCCTTGATTTTTCGATCAATGATGATAGCTGTCATGTGTCACCAACCTTCCAGTATGTTTCATGCTCACGTTGCAAGAGTCCACAGGCGATCATCTCACGGCGGATGGTACAGTGATCCTCGTGGTATTTGTGGATGATCTCGTTGACCTCCCCCTCGTCGTAGGTACGTCCCAACGCAAAATCCTTGGCGATCTCTGCGAGAACGATCTCCCTTTTCTTACGCTGGGTGGGGATCTGGGTCAGCCGTCCGTACTTGAAAAAGGTGGAGAGAACTTCCTTTTTGTACTTTTCCTCGGGCGGGCAGACGGGCTCGTCTTTTTTGATCAGCTCGTAGAGAGGTCTGTCAAAGATGTCGCGGTTCAGCGAATAAATGATATAAAACTGAGAGCGGGCACAGTTGACCACCCCTGCCCCCTCCAGCTTTTTGAGGTGGTAGCAGATGGTGGCGGGGGTCAGCCCCAGCTCGCAGGCGATCTTCTCCACGTAGGAGTCCTCACGCAGGAGGATGTTGAGGATGGAGAGACGGGTCTCATCAGCGAGAAGCTTGAGTAGCGCCAGTTTTTCCTTCATGGAATCACTCCTTCCGCTTCTGCCATGCCTCATCAAGGCAGGCCTTGGCAAATTGCAGACCGCCCAGACGTTCTTCCAGCTCGACGGCTTCCCAGTCGGTGGCCGAGGGGAGTTTAGCCTCATATTCAGCCAGCTTGCTTTCGATATGGGCAGATATTCCGTAATACAGCTTGTAATCAATCAGCTCTTCAGCGGGAACACTCTCGCAGATGGACAGATAATCGGGTCTTGCATTGAGAGCATCTTCGATAATCAGGTGAACACCGGGAAGCCGATAGACTCTATTTCCATGATACAGCATCATGCTAATGCTGTCCACAGACGCACTGCGAAATCTGAGACATTTGTAGTCAGCCATGCTTGCCTTTTTCTTGGCGGTGTTTTGATCGAAATGCTGAATTTCCGTCTCCAAGCGCTGGCTTTCTGCATAGAGAGCTTCGTAGGCTACCATATAAAACTTCGTGTTTTCCATGATCATTCCTCCTTGATCTCTATGGGATAGATATTGTTTTCTTTGCGCCACGTTGCCCATATGTCCAACATGGCACGAACAGCGCCCACCTTGATGCGCAGCTCAAAGGTGTTTTTCGCATCTCCCGCCGCCTCGGCTTGGGCAAGTTCGGTGATATAGCCCGCCAGAAGCTGATCCCGCATAAATAGATCGGCCTGCCACGCGGCCATGAAGGAGAATTTTTCGTCGTTGTTCAGGGAAGCATAGATTTCTTGGTGCTTGGGATATTTGGTAAGAATGTAATTGAAGAAGTTCTGTCGAGTCCTGTACAGACCCTCGCGATTTCCGTAGGTGTTGAACAGCAGCCCTGCGTTGCCGCAGACGGTGTACATACCGTTCTCGATCAGCAAGGCCTTGCGCTCGCCCGGCTTGTCCTTGGGGACGGCGTCAAGTCTTTCTTTGCACGCAACGCACTTGGCTCGGGTGATGTCCACAAGAGCCTTGTCAATGTCTAAATAATTCATATGTTGTTTCCTTTCGTGTGTGTCATGGGGGTTGTTGGCCGAGCCTCCGCGGTGAGCTCGGATGCTTACACTGATATTATACACATCTAATCACTTTTTGTCAAGAGTGTTTCGATAAATTTCTAATCACTCAACCGATGGTAGAATCAGAGACGCCGCATCGGATGTTTTCCCAACATGACAGAGACAACAAAAAACGCTTCCGTACGGTGCACCTGCGATAGAGCAGTATCAAATTGAATATACCCACCGACAGAAAAAGGGCAAGGAATTTCTAAAATTCCTCGCCCTTTTTCTTGACAAGCACTGCTTCTGTGTCCACGGAAGCTATTTTGATTTTATCGATATGCCGTCGCTACGCTCGGCTCGATATATTTGCCTGCAACAAATTCGATATGTTTTCGCTGCGCTCAAACTCGATATGATATAAATCCGCGCTCAC
>JAGASP010000076.1 GCA_017621695.1 Clostridia bacterium | reverse complement strand
GTATCCGTCTGTGGTATATACAACTCCTTTCTCACATTCCTTGCCACTGCACTCGATTACCCAGTCCTTGATGCAATAGGTAAGCTTCTTGGTCTTCTCATCCAGCTCATAGCAGATGTATCCGAGCTCAGAAAGCTTATCCATTATACCAAGAGCCTCGGCTCTGCTCTTTGCGTTCAGGATACTTTTGAGACCGACAATACCGCCTGCCCACATACCGGGACTGATCTCATTTCTGTATCCGCAATAGAACGCTTTACCTTTTCGGAAGGCCGCCTTCGATGCTAATTTCGCCCACTGTCCAAGGATTCCTTTCCCCGGTGGCAAATGCATTCGACACAGCTTTACCCAACCGTATTTACGAAGACACTTTATCGGTCTCAACTCCTTTCAAAAATTTTTTTGCGATAAAAACAAAAAGCAATTTAACGAATAGCGCTAAATTGCTTTCTGATATATTTTTTACAAACTGTCGTATAAAGGTATGCTTTTCTATTATCTGAGTCTAAAATAACAAATGTTCTTACCTTTTCCTTCTCTCTTCAACTCACCTTCGGCAACAAGCTTTCGAAGCGCTCCTTCAACGGAACTGATACTCAGCGAAGGACACAGCTCTCTGATATCTTGCTTAGAGAATCTGCCTATTTTGTTCATCGTCGCACGGCGCACCGTCTCAAGCGCGGAAAGTTTCGTTTCTACGAGCGAAAATCGGTCCTCAAAGTCGCGATAAGCAGCAAGTATCGTACCAAGAAGATATTTGATAAACGGAACGGAATCTTCCTTTCCCTCATGCCATCCAACCTGTGCTTCGCCTAATGCATCATAGTACAAATCTTTGTTCTTTGCTATCTTTGCTTCAAGCGAGATATATTTTCCTACGTAGAAACCGCTTCTGTAAAGCAGCAACGTAGTGAGAAGACGGCTCATTCTACCGTTTCCGTCGTTAAATGGATGGATACAAAGGAAATCGTGAATGAATATTGGAATGGCAATCAACGGCTCAAGTTCGTTATTTCCAATGACTCGATTGAACTCGTTGCATATGCTCTCAAGTGCCCTCGGCGTTTCAAACGGATCGAGAGGTGTAAAGAGTGTTTTTGTCGTTCCATCAGGATAGCTTGCACTTATATAATTCTGAACTGTCTTTGTCCTGCCGGCAGCGGGATTGTTCATATGACTATACAGGATTTTATGAAGCTGCAAAATGTAGTTGGGCGTAATTGGAATAGCATCAAAGCTTTCATGAATGATATTCAACACATCGCGATAACCTGCTATCTCTTGCTCGTCCCTATTTCTCGGTGTAGTTTTATCTTCCACAATCTGTCTGATTCGCGTGTTCGTCGTAACAATACCTTCTATCGCATTGGAACTCTCCGTGCTTTGCACCTTCGCAATTTCTACAAGCTTTTCAAGTTTTTCGGGTCGCTGCTTGAGATACATTTCCTGCTTCCCTGCTTCTTTATAGATGGCAGCAATCAGTCCGAGAAGCTCCGAGTCCCATTTAAGCTCTTTTATTATCGAATAGTTAAAAGATCTCATAACCTTAACCTCCATTTCTTTCCCTTAAATAATATCACATTTTAAGGGAACTGTCAATAGTTTAAGGGAATATTTCCTTAATATTATTTTCCTGATTAAGGGAATTTGAGTCGCTAAAAACTTAATGAATAATTTGCTTGTATCTTCCGACTACCAAATCAACAACAACCTGTGTTCTTACCTTCATATTCACTTTCGCGATCGCAGCTCTTACCTTCTCTTCAGTAACTTCGGGAATATATGACTTGTAATTCGGATACTCTTCCGTAAGCTCATTGAACAACGATATCAACATATCCTTTGCGCTGGGTTTTGAAGGATATCCACGTGAAATCAATGCCATATTGTTATCATAGTTTGGAGCGAATCCAACAAGTGCTCCTGTTTTGGTATCACGCAAAAGTCCAAAGTTGTTTGTATGTCTGTCAGGGTTCGCACAGATTGTATCCATAAAGATCATTCTGATATAATCGGGAATAGCTTTGGGACAAATCTTTTCAAGTGCCTTGACTACGTCGATGTAGTCTTCATTATCTCCCATAAACGTAGAAGCCGGTTCAAAATTAACTCTTGCCGCATCAGTAAAGTCAAGCGACTTTATGCACGCTTCTCCTCGCTGATAGACCGCCATATTCATTCCAAGAGCACATCCCAGCTCGTAAACGAACAACTCGGAAAACATTTCATCATGAGATGCCTTTTTGTACATCCACCACTTTCCGTTGCGGAGCTTCCAACACTTTTCAAAGCTTCCTACATTGGTAAGCTCGGGAGTCTTAGAACGCTTGCTATTGGCAGCACGATTGAAGCTATCGTAGTTTCCTTTAAGAGCAAGATTGGAGAAGTAGTCGTCCGAAAATTTAACGTCGCTGTAGGTCAAATCTGAGCCCACCGCGCGTATCCAGTAGTTGTCCGTGATCTTCGCTCCATTTACGTGAATGACAGAAGATATATCATCCTTCTCTACCAAGCGCAAGGCTTTCTTCAAAAGGCGGGAGTTAGGACGACGATGATCAATGGCACGAGACGCAAGCCAACGGTCTGCATCCTGATTGTATTTCAGATACATAGGAATCAAGTCAGCATTCACAACGGTTAACTCATTGTCATTCCACACAGCCACAAGTATTTCTCCGCTGAATATCTCGTAATTTCTAATTGACATAATCCATCACTCCTTCGAATTGTCAGGAATGAACTCCATAATATCGTCAATTTTACAATTGAGTGCTCCGCATATTTTGCCAAGCACTTCGACCGTTACGTTGTTCCCCGCACTCATCTTGCTGATCGTAAAACTACTGATCCCTGCGAGTTGGGCAAGGTCCTTCTTTTTCATATCTCTATCTATAAGTAATTTCCAAAGCTTCTTGTAGCTAACAGTCATCATCCACCTCAATATGCCTCTTTAATTATTCCTCTTTTAATTATTTAGCATTATTTTATCACACAACGCTATTGCTGTCAATAAAACATTTTAGCGAAAGCAAAATGATTAGTTTGTTACAAACAAAATAATTCTGAACAACACTAAAAAGCAACTTGACATTTATATTATCCTATGATATAATATAAACGACCGAAAAAACTACTAAAATTCGTGAAAATCATAGTTTTTTGGTGCATAGTTTTAGTGCATACCAATTCACACTATGAACTTGATGTACATTTTCGGGGCATGACGATATCCACTGAAAAGCCCACAAAACCCGTAAATAGCAGACGATATCATAAAATAATCTACGATAACGGCAAATATTACCAGATTTTTCCATTTTGGGGTGGTAGAGGCCGCAAGTTCAAGTCTTGTCACTCAGACCATGGCGAGTGTTCATAACAAAACTGAGTTTTGTTAGAACACTCGATACTTTTTTATCCGCGTCGGTAAAGCCAAGCACGCGAGTCATAAACGGCTTCCATACGGGAATGCTCGCAAACCACAAAGCCGAGATAACTGCCGTAATACCAAAGTATTTGACGGCCAAAAAATTTACAATTTCCCGTGAAAAAGTTTCCGCCAACATCTTGAGAAAAAGAGCATTCTATGCTATAATTACATGATTGTGGTGAGGCGCACAGGCATCACCTCTCAACTTGTTAGCGCAATTTGGCTTTCAATCACCGACAAATCGGCATACCGAAGAGCCTGCAAAAACAGTTTTATGATACACATCTTCACAAGCTCTGCAACAGAGCCGGTATCAATCGCTTTTGCTTGCACGCATTACGGCTTAACGGTATTTATGATGCAAATATGGCGTAACTGCCCAAATGCCAAATCGCCAAAACTTTTGTCACATAAGTAATTTTTGAAGGAGAATACAAACAAATGAAATTAGGCATCGTCGGACTTCCCAACGTTGGCAAGTCCACCCTCTTCAACGCTTTGACCAACGCGGGTGCCGAATCCGCAAACTATCCCTTCTGCACCATTGAGCCCAATGTGGGTGTGGTCGTTGTTCCCGACAGCCGTATGGACAAGCTGGCCGAGATGTACAATCCCGAAAAATACACACCCGCTATCATTGAATTTGTTGATATTGCGGGACTTGTCAAGGGTGCCGCTCAGGGTGAGGGTCTGGGTAATAAGTTCCTGTCCCACATCCGTGAGGTGGACGCTATCATCCACGTGGTTCGCTGCTTTGAGGATGCCAACATCGTTCACGTAGACGGCAAGGTAGACCCTCTCCGTGACGTGGACACCATCACCATGGAGCTGATCTTCTCCGACATGGAGATGCTGGAGCGCCGTCTCAACAACAGCCGCAAGGCACTTAAGGGTGACAAATCCTACGCTACAGAGATCGCGGTATACGAGCGTGTCATGGCCGCTTTGGAGGAGGGTAAGTCTGCCCGCACCGTAGAGCTTTCCGAAGAAGAGCTGGCTTACTTCAAGGAGACCCCCCTGCTCACCATGAAGCCCATCATTTACGTAGCCAACGTCAGTGAGGACGAGGCTTCGGGAGACGTCAGCGGCAACGAAGGCTTTGCCGCCCTCAAGGCACGTGCCGACGAGGAAAAAGCGGAGGTTATCCCTGTATGCGCCCAGATCGAGGCAGAGATCGCGCAGCTTGACGGCGAAGACAAGGAAATGTTCCTCGCTGACATGGGCATCGCGGAATCGGGTCTGGACAGGCTCATCCACGCAAGCTATTCCCTGCTCGGTCTTATCAGCTATCTGACCGCAGGGCCTAAGGAGGTGCGTGCATGGACCATCACGCGCGGCACCAAGGCTCCCCAGGCAGCAGGTAAGATCCACTCCGACTTTGAGCGCGGCTTTATCCGTGCAGAGGTTGTGGCTTATGACGACCTCATGCGTCTCGGCTCCATGAACGCCGCCAAAGAGGCGGGACTCGTTCGCTCCGAGGGCAAGGAGTACGTCATGCAGGACGGAGATATTGTTCTGTTCAGATTTAACGTTTAATGTAGTTATGTAAATTGTTGTTTAGCGGAGGATTAACGAAAACCCGTAGGGGCGGATTCCATATCCGCCCGATATGAAAAATCATTGATTTATTTAGATCTTTAGGAAGTTTTCAGGCGGATATGGAATCCGCCCCTACAGAACGACAATAACCCTCGTAAATTATTTTTAGCGGTTAGTCATTTTATGCCGTAGGGGCGACCCTGTGTGGTCGCCCGCCGTCCCAAGATTGGCAAAACCCTTTTGGATCAACAATCTTTTTGACGGGAGGCCACATAGGGCCTCCCCTACGGCTAAGTTGGTCATAAGCCCATAAACAACAATTTACTGCTATACTGCCATCGGGTGATGCATCTTCGCCTTGGAGAGTGTTACGCGAGTCAAAGCCCTATTTGTGACAGGCAAATGGTCGCCGGTGGCGCCGCATTGCGGCAAACAACAATTTATCTCAATCAGAAGAGGTAACATCATGAGAATGAGAAAAAAGAAGCACGGGGCAGAGCGAATCGAGGCCTGTGCCGAGCTGTTGATCAAGGATACTTCCCTGCTGGCCACCCTGGGTGAAGCCGGCAATCCTATTTTTAATGAGAACCGCCCCATCCATATGGAGATCGGGTGCGGCAAGGGTAATTTTGCCGTTGGTATGGCTGCTGTACATCCCGAGTGGAATTTTATTGCTATGGAGCGTGTTGCCGACGTAGCTTGTTGCGCCCTGGAAAAGGCCAAGGCCTGTGCAGAGGATCGTCCCGGGGACAATCTCCGCGTGTTGATCGGCAACGCCGAGCATTTGGGAGAATGGGTCAAGCCCCACAGCGTTTCCCGCATTTATCTGAATTTCTCCGACCCCTGGCCCAAGAAGGGCTACGCCAAGCGCAGACTGACCCATCGCAATTTCCTCGCACTCTACAAAAACGTACTTGTTGAGGGTGGCGAGCTGTATCTCAAGACCGACAATGAGGGGCTGTTTGATTTCAGCCTTGAGGAGTTTGAGGCCATGGGTCTGACGCTTCTCTTTTCCTCCCGTGACTTCCACAAGACCCCTGAGGCAGAGGGCAACATCATGACGGAATACGAGGCGAATTTCTCGTCACAGGGAATGCCTATTTACTGTGCGAGAGTCAAATTCTGATTGATGCTCATCTCTTAAAAGCAGGGCGGCGAACATAAGTTCGCCGCCCTGCTTTTGCTTAATCAATTTGCTTCTTCAAGTGCTCTCAAGAGGAAGGAGCGCACGTTATAGAGAACGTTGTCATCTTTTGTGAAGGTGACGGTGCTGGTCACGACATGGCTGACCAGCTCATCGGCAAACGCTTCACCCTTGCACGCTTCCAGCATGGTGAGCATCTGGTATTCCTCAATGCCGTCTCTCATATTGAGCAAGCGGATGGAGGGAATGGGATCCAACTGGCCGTAAGCCGAGCCGGGATAGATCAGGATACCGTCGCCGGGGCCCGTCTTGGAGAAGGGACAACGCATCTGGTAGGTATTGTTCCCCGCCGCGTCGTAGTAAGAAACGTGCCAGTAAAGGAAGCCCGTGCTGTTCAGCATATAGGTTGTCCAGAACATGGAACGACCCTCGGTGCCGTCGTTGAACAGAAGGATATTCTGATACGGCGCGGTATACGGAGGCTGGCAAGCGACGTAATTCCAAAGCTCATCGCCATCGGCCTGATACTGTTCCAGACGGTCCTGGAACTCCCCGAAGGTCTGATCCGACTTGTCGCTTTGCATATACTGCTCACCGATCATCGAGGAGGCAAGCTCTTTGGGGGTTGCCCCCGTGAACACAGGCGCCCAGATGTTAACGCGCTTAGAGAGATATTCAAGAGAGTCGCGCTCGCCGTTGACGGCATACTGACCGTACCATGCGGGGAAGCCTGTATTCTTATCAACGCTGTTGAAATTAAAGGTGGTGAAATCCATCATTCGCTCAAAGGGGACGAGCAGTCTGTAATCCTCCCAGCCCCAAACGTTCTTGAGCTGGTCGGCTTCTCTTGCGATCGCCAGAACACTCAGAAGGCCTGTGTTATCATAAACGGTTTCACTCGTTCCGTCAGGCCAGCCGATGGGACGCCATCCGCGCGGCACACCGGGCTCGTCCTGACCGTAATAGAACATTTTCTTTGCAAGAACGGGATTGTTCTTGATGGAGTCATATTGATCCTTGGTCAGTACGCGGAGAGAGGTTACGCGGGGATTTTCAAACCATTCTTCGCCCATTGTGTTGAAATACGTGATACTGCCCGTAAGAGTTATGCGGTGCTTGAGGAAGAAGTTGGCTATGGCCTGCGTGATCTCCACGTCGCTGTAGCGGTGGAGGTTGGGATTTTCGTTGTACTGGTGCATATAAACGCTGACAGGATCCCAGAGACCGAAGGCTGTATCCAATGCGGTCTCCTCGGAAAGCGTCACGTCGTAAACGTAGGTATAGACGTTCGCCATTTTGATGCACTTCCCTGTTTCCGCATCATAGATCTCGACGGTTGCCTTATACGCACCGGGGGTGCTATCCTTGGTGGTCTCGGCCTGTATGACAAAGCCGCGGATAGACTCGCGGAAAGGATACTTTTCGTGGTTCCAGTCAGAACCTGAGAAGGGTCCTACGCAAACGTAGGGGCCATAATCGATCTTGTCGTTTGCATTGGTGCCGTATCTTCCGTTCTCGGTATTGGAGGAATAGGCAATGTAGGAATCATACGGAACGACCGCGTCGGGATACACATAATCTGCGGGATAACCGTGGTGGGTGACGTAACCGTCTTCGATATAATATTCCACACCAAGCTCGGTGGGCAGCGTCTCTCCCTTGTCGTTTTCAAAGTCGGAGATCTTGATGGTCAGCTTTTTGACGGTGGGAGAATACAGGAAGAACTGGCATCCCTCCACCTCGTTTTTGCCCATCTGGATGGTATAACTGTCCTTGCCGGAATCCTTGCCCGACGTATCATATCTCGTAACCTTTTCGGTGATATGATCAAACCAGAGTTTTACCGTAGGATCGTCATCGGGGGCAACCACGGGCTCGTGGTTGGTGATGGGATCGTAGGCAGAGATGTCCATATTGGATCCGTGCCCAAGCTCGTACTTTTCATTCACAGAAGGATCGGAGGGGTTGGAGGATGCCTTGACCGTAACAAGGATCTCACAGAAGCAATATACCGTATCGGTATCCTTATCCTTCATGAAGAGATGGAGCTTGTCTCCGCTTGTAAAGTCGTCGACGCCGAAGTAATAGACGAATCCCGTCGCATGGGAATACCCCTCGGACTGGGCAGCCTGCAAAACGGCGGGCTCACGGCTGATGGGGGTAACGCTCCAGTTGCGGTACTGCACCTCATTGTCTGTACCGATGCGCCAAGCCAATTCAAAATTGGAAAAATTCATACCGACCCAGCCGCGAAGCTCGAAAACACCGGTGTTTTCATCCACGGTCACTTTCCAGACGGTGGATTTATTGATCGCCTTGGCATATTCCTTTTGGGAAACCTGGTGCTTGAAGGAATCCATACGCACCTGGCCGACCTTTTTCCCTGATTTGTTCCAAAAGGTATTGCCGCAATCCGCAACGGTGGGCTTGGGCGCGGGCTCTGTTTCAGGCTCGGTGGGTTCCTCTGTAGGTTCTTCGGGGAGGGTCTCGGTAGGCTCCTCGGTAGGTTCCTCGGGGAGGGTCTCGGTAGGTTCTTCGGGAAGCGTTTCGGTGGGTTCCTCAACAGGAGCCTTGGTTTCCGCCTCGGTAGATGGCTCGGTAGCGGCTTCTGTATCCGTATCGGTTTCTTGCGCGGTTACATCCGTGCTATTTGCTGTGGATTCCGTTTCTATGGAAGACGATGCTCCCTCGGAGTCGGAAGGTGTGACCGTTTCGGTGGCACAGGCTGACAGCAACAGAACGGTTGCGATACACAGTACCAGGAATTGTTTGAATTTCTTTCTCATGTTTGATTCCTCCCATGATGATCCACTTCCATCGAAGGGTTATTCCGAAAGCCCTTCTATTGAATCACGAATATTTAAATTATGATAACATAAATTAAATATTCTGTCAAGAATCGTTTTGGCTAAAATAGGGGAAATGCATTTATGCAGTATAGCCAATCGGTATAATAGCTCATAGGAAAACCCCCGCGGACGGCACAAGCCGCCCGTGGGGGGTTTGGTACGGGCAACAGGACTTGAACCTGCACTCATAAGGAACCGGATCCTAAATCCGGCGCGTCTGCCAATTCCGCCATGCCCGCAAGACAACGGATATTATACCATACCCTCTTTCATTTGTCAAGGCTGAAAACCATGAAAGTTCCGATTCCTCAGCTTTTTCTCTTGACGGATGCGGAATTATATGATATAATAAGACAATATTATACTCGCTTTTGGGAGGATCTCTTATGTCCTTGTTTGCCAATAAAACTCTGCTCATCACCGGCGGCACCGGCTCCTTCGGTAACGCCGTTCTCAACCGCTTCCTGCGCACCGATATCGGTGAGATCCGCATCTTCTCCCGCGACGAGAAGAAGCAGGACGATATGCGCCACGAGTTCCAGGCCAAAATGCCCGACGTGGCCGAAAAGATCAAGTTCTACATCGGCGACGTCCGCGACCTCGCGTCGGTGAAGAACGCCATGCACGGAGTGGACTTCATCTTCCACGCTGCCGCCCTCAAGCAAGTGCCCTCCTGCGAGTTCTTCCCCATCGAGGCGGTCAAGACCAACGTCCTGGGCACCGAGAACGTCCTCACCGCCGCCATTGAGGCCGGGGTGAAGAACATCGTCTGCCTGTCCACCGACAAGGCCGCCTACCCTGTCAACGCCATGGGTACCTCCAAGGCCATGATGGAGAAGGTCATCGTGGCCAAGTCCCGCACCGTCTCCCCCGATAAGACCAAGATCATGTGTACCCGCTACGGCAACGTCATGTGCTCCCGCGGCTCGGTCATCCCCCTGTGGATCGACCAGATCCGCGCGGGCAATCCCATCACCATCACCGACGGCAGTATGACCCGCTTCATCATGTCTCTGGACGAGGCGGTGGATCTGGTGCTGTTCGCCTTTGAGCACGGTCAGAGCGGTGACATTCTGGTTCAGAAGGCCCCCGCCTGCACCATTCAGACCCAGGCCGAGGCGGTCTGCGAGCTCTTCGGCGGCGACAAGGAGAACATCAAGGTCATCGGTATCCGCCACGGCGAGAAGATGTACGAGACCCTGCTGACCAACGAGGAGTGCTCGAACGCCATCGATATGGGCAACTTCTACCGCGTACCCTGCGACAAGCGCGGACTGAACTATGACAAGTACTTCAACCAGGGCGACGCCGACCGCAATCCTCTCACCGAGTTTAACTCCAACAATACCAAGCTCCTGACCGTGGAGGAGACCAAGGCAAAGATCGCCTCCCTGGCCTACATCCAGGACGAGCTGGCCAAGTGGGAGAAGTAAGATGAACATACTCATCACAGGCGCGCAGGGCTTCGTGGGGAAGAACCTCACCGCCGCCCTCAAAAATATCGCCGAGGGGAAGGACCGCACCCATCCCGCCCTCTCGGTTGGGGAGCTGTATCTGTACGATCTGGACACCGATCCCGCCCTTTTGGACGGGTACTGCCAAAAGGCCGATTTCGTCTTCCATCTGGCGGGAGTCAATCGCCCCAAGGATCCCGCCGAGTTCATGGTGGGGAACTTTGGCTTCTCCTCCACCCTGCTGGAGACCCTGAAGAAGCACGGTAACACCTGCCCCGTGGTCCTGTCCTCCTCCATCCAGGCCACCCTCATCGGCCGCTACGACAGCGACTACGGCCGCAGTAAGAAGGCTGGCGAGGAGCTGTTCTTCGGCTACGCCAAGGAAACCGGCGCGACGGTCTATATCTACCGCTTCCCCAACCTCTTCGGTAAGTGGTGCCGCCCCAACTACAACAGCGCGGTGGCCACCTTCTGTCACAACATGGCAAACGACCTGCCCATCACGGTCAGTGACCCCGCCGTGGAGCTGGAGCTTCTGTACATCGACGATCTCATCGACGAGATGCTCTGCGCCCTGGAGGGTCACCCCCACCGCTGTACCTTTGACGGCATCCGAACGGTGCTGACTCCCGACGGCGACTTTTGCGCCGCCCCCGTCAGCCACCGCGTGCCCCTGGGAGAGATCGTCTGCCTGCTGGAGTCCTTCCGCGATCAGCCGAGGACTCTCACCATGCCCGAGATCCCCTACGGCTCCTTCGCCAAGAAGCTGTATTCCACCTACCTGTCCTATCTCCCCAAGGAGAAGATCAGTTTTCCCCTGAAGATGAACTGTGACGCCCGCGGCTCCTTCACCGAGCTTCTGCGGAGCGACAAGTGCGGTCAGGTCTCGGTGAATATATCCAAGCCCGGCATCACCAAGGGGCAGCACTGGCACCACACCAAGTGGGAGTTCTTCATCGTGGTGGCAGGCCACGGTCTCATTCAGCTCCGCAAGATCGGTACCGACGAGGTTCTGAATTTTGAAGTGAGCGGCGAGCGCATCGAGGCCGTCCATATGCTCCCGGGCTACACCCACAACATCATCAATCTGTCGGACAGCGAGGATCTGGTGACGGTCATGTGGGCAAATGAATGCTTTGATCCGGGCAAGCCCGATACGTTTTTTGAATTGGTGTGACGCATCCATGAAATGTGCATTTTTGATATTGGCTCACACAGATCCCAAACAGCTTCGCAGATTGGTTCACACATTGGATCATCCCGGATTCGATTTTTTCATCCATGTAGATAAAAAATGCAATCTGCGTGATTATGGATTTGAAGGCTATTCCCTAAGCTACAGTAAGCTGACCGTTCTGCAGAAGAGATACCGTATCCGTTGGGGAGATATTTCCATTGTAAAGGCAACCATAGCCATCTACCACGCGGCTATGTCGGCAGATCGTTACGACCGTTTTGTGACGCTGTCCGGACAGGATTATCCGATCCTTCCCAATGATGTCCTTGCTGAGAAGCTGTCAGCGCCCCGCGTGGAATGGATCATGGGAAACATCCTTGAGCCCAAGGAATACCACAAGGTAGAAAACTTCTATTTCTGGAAGCTTGGGGGGTTCAAAAAATACTTTACCCTTCTTTTCTCTGCGCTCGGCATAAGAAAAAAGAAATATATCACGGTGGATCAAAAAAAGTGGGATGTTTACTTTGCCCCGCAATGGCACGCGCTGTCATCGGAATGCGTGGCCTATATTCTCAGCACGCTGGAAGCGCATCCCCATATTCTCAAATATTTCAAATACGCCTATGCGCCCGATGAATTATTGATTCCCACCATCCTATTCAACTCTTCGGAATTTCGTGTAAGAGCCCTTGCCTCGGCATTTCCCGAAGGCACGCACTACAACCAAAAAACCGCGCTTCATTACATCAACTATGAGCCCCGTGTGGAGATTTTGCAGGAAAACCGTTATTATGAGATCATGTCCTCCCAAAAGCTTTTCTGCCGCAAGGTAAAAACGGATGAATCCGATCAATTGATGGATATGATCGACAAAGCAAACCAAAGCGAAAGGATACCGCAGCATGAACATAAAACTTGATTACAGTGACGTGAAATTTCAGGACAACGGCAAGCTAAAACTGCTCATCATCGTGGGCACCCGCCCCGAGATCATCCGTCTGGCCGCCGTCATCCAAAAGTGCCGCAAGTATTTTGATTGCATCCTGGCGCACACGGGACAGAACTACGACTACAACCTCAACGGCGTGTTTTTCAAGGATCTGAAGCTGGCTGACCCCGAGGTCTACATGGACGCCGTGGGTGACGATCTGGGCGCGACGGTTGGTAACATCATCAACTGCTCCTACAAGCTCATGAACCAGATCAAGCCCGACGCCCTCTTGATCCTGGGTGACACCAACTCCTGCCTGTCGGCCATCGCCGCCAAGCGGTTGCATATCCCGATTTTCCACATGGAGGCGGGCAACCGCTGTAAGGACGAGTGCCTTCCCGAGGAGACCAACCGCCGCATCGTGGACATCATCTCCGACGTCAATCTCGCCTACTCCGAGCACGCCCGCCGCTATCTCCACGAGTGCGGTCTGCCCAAGGAGCGCACCTACGTCACGGGCTCTCCCATGGCAGAGGTTCTGCACAACAACCTTGCGGACATCAAAAAGAGCGATATTCTCGCCCGCCTGGGTCTTGAGCCCAAAAAGTACATCCTGCTCTCGGCTCACCGTGAGGAAAACATCGACACCGAAAAGAACTTCGTAAGTCTCTTCACCGCCATCAACAAGATGGCCGAGAAGTACGATATGCCCATCCTCTACTCCTGCCATCCCCGCAGCCGCAATCGATTGGTAAAGAGCGGTTTTGTGCTGGACAAGCGTGTGATCCGTCACGAGCCGCTGGGCTTCCACGACTACAACCACCTGCAGATGAACGCCTTCTGCGTGGTGTCCGACAGCGGCACCCTCCCCGAGGAGTCCAGCTTCTTTACCTCCATCGGCAATCCCTTCCCTGCCGTGTGCATCCGCACCTCCACCGAGCGCCCCGAGGCTTTGGACAAGGCCTGCTTCATTCTGGCGGGCATTGATAAAAAGCGTCTGCTTCAGGCCGTGGATACGGCGGTCTCCATGACCGAGGACGGCAACCACGGCATCCCCGTCCCCGACTACACCGAAGAATTGGTGTCCACCAAGGTGGTCAAGATCATCCAGTCCTATACGGGGGTGGTGGACAAGATGGTGTGGAGGAAATATTGATTAGGTAAATTGTTGTTTAGCGGAGGATTAACGAAAACCCGTAGGGGCGACCCTATGTGGTCGCCCGTCGTCCCGACATCGATAAAACCCTTGTGGGTCAACAATCTTTTTGGCGGGAGGCCACACAGGGCCTCCCCTACGGCCACGTTGGTTAAAAGCCCATAAACAACAATTTACATGACCAACCTCTTGTCGGGTGATATACCTTCCCTGCGGAGAGTGTTACGCGAGTCAAAGCCCCACCGCAGGTGGCGCCGCACTGCCGCAAACAACAATTTACACGCCTTACCCAAAATAAAATTTACAGGAGATTCATATGAAAAAACTCGGATTCGGCCTCATGCGCCTGCCCCTCAATGACCCCAAGGACGGCGGCAACATCGACATCGAACACACCAAACGCATGGTGGACGCTTTCATAGAACGCGGCTTTACATACTTTGACACTGCCTGGATGTACTGCGCCTTCAAGAGCGAGGAAGCCATCAAGGAGGCGCTGGTCAAGCGCTATCCCCGTGACAGCTACACGTTAGCCACCAAGCTTCACGCAGGATTCATCAAAACCAAGGAAGACAGAGACGCTGTATTTGAAGAACAACGCCGCAAGACGGGCGTGGAATATTTTGACTACTACCTCATCCACGACGTGCGCAGATCTCATTATGAAATTTACAACAATCTGGATTGCTTTACCTGGGCACAGGAAAAGAAGGCGCAGGGGCTCATCAAGCATCTGGGATTTTCCTTCCATGACAACGCGGAGTTTCTTGACCAGGTGTTGACCGAGCATCCTGAGATGGAGTTCGTTCAGCTGCAGATCAACTATCTGGACTGGGAGAGCGAGAACGTGCAGTCCCGCAAGTGCTACGAGGTGGCCTGCAAGCATGGTGTACCTGTCATCGTCATGGAGCCTGTCAAGGGCGGCACCCTGGCCAATGTCCCCAATTCTGTCGAGAAGCTGTTCAAGGCTTACGCTCCCGAGCAATCGGTGGCCTCCTGGGCGGTGCGCTTTGCCGCAGGTCTTGACAATGTGATGATGGTGCTGTCTGGCATGAGCAACATGGAGCAGATGCTGGACAACACGAGTTTTATGGCGGATCTTAAGCCTTTGAATGAGGATGAGCTTGCTTTGGTCTACAAGGCGGCCGACATCATCCGCTCGGGTATCGCCATTCCCTGTACCGCCTGCTCTTACTGCACCGACGGCTGTCCCGTGAGCATCCCGATCCCCACCTATTTTGCGCAGTACAACGAGTATCTCAGCGAGCGCAACGGGGACAAGAAGAAGGCCATCATGGCGGCTTATGAAAAGACCGCCCATGAGTCCGCCTGGGCTTCCCAATGCATCGAGTGCGGTCAGTGCGAGGGTATTTGTCCGCAGGAGCTGCCCATCATTCAGCATTTGAAGCGTGTCTCTGAGTATTTTGAATGATCGTTTTCCATAGAAAAGTACGCCCCTCACTTCAACCGTGAGGGGCGTTTAATGTTTTGAGGATGGTGCGGTAAATTGTTGTTTGCCGCAGTGCGGCGGCCATTGCTCCCGTGACACGCTCCGTATCGGAAGTGCATCACCCGACAAGAGGTTAATCATTTAAATTGTTGTTTACGGGCGTATGACCAACATGGCTGTAGGGGAGGCCCTGTGTGGCCTCCCGCCAAAAAGATTGTTGACCCACAAGGGTTTTGTCGATGTCGGGACGACGGGCGACCACATAGGGTCGCCCCTACGGGTTTTCGTTAATTCTCCGCTAAACAACAATTTACTCCTATACCTCACCTTTCACCTTCCATTGACCCGCCACGGACGTGAGTTTTTCCAGAATGGCGGCAAACTCGGGGGTGGAACGGATGAAATCGAAGGTGGGGGAGGACAGTTGACGTTGCATTTGTGTGGCGTTATTTTCGGGGTCATTGGTGGAAAAGCCGTCCGTAACACGCCCTCGAAGCAGAAGGCAGGTATATGCGCCGCGACCCTCACATGCCACAAAGGCGATGGCATGATCGGCAGCGGCAGAGAGATGATGCAGAGCTTTTTCCGTGTCATGCTTACCTACGTAATGGCAAGCCAGTGCCATGTGAATGTCTTGCAGGCGAGTATGAAAAAAGCCGTAATTGCCGTCCTCAATCATCAGTTCGTGGAGAGTAAGCTGCTTTTGATAGAGGATCGCCATTTCATCCGCTGTGTAGGCGGGGGTGCCGTCATCCAATATCTTATTGACACTGAGTTCTTGATTCAACAAATCCAAAAGGTTGCTCAGTAGGCTTTGGTGAGCGCTGTGTCCTTCGCTTCCGGTCTGTAATCGGGCGTACATACCTTGATTGGTGACATAGATGGATGGCAGGCTTTGTGCAATTTCCAAGGCTTTATCAAGCTCTCCCTTACTTTCGTAAGCATAACATAACACTTGCTTGGCTCCTTCACGGTATCCGTCATGGATGCATCCCTCCAAAATGCGCTTGGCAAGGCGAATGGCCTCGTCCAATTCATGCCGACAGACATGATTGCCGCAGTATTGACTGAAATAAACGTACATCAGGTCATATATGATCCCATAACTGTCGGGAAACTCCCGTAGACCCGCTTCCAATATATCAGCGGCTTCCCGTAGCTGTCCGCGGGAGCTGTGCTGATTGGCTTGGTCCTCGATATCGCTGATCCTCCGCTCCTTCTGTTCTAAATTGATTCCGAGTAGCTCATCTGCCGAGATACCGAACAAATTGCAGATGGCGGGGATCAGGGACAGGTCGGGGGCGGTCTTGCCGCTTTCCCATTGGGACACGGCCGAGACGGATACGCGAAGGCATTCGGCCAATTGCTCTTGCGTCATGTCCCGCGCGCGGCGGTATTTTTTGATAATGGTTCCGATTTCCATGTGAATCTCCTTTCGTGAGGGAAATTGTTGTTTAGCGGGGGATTTATGATAACCCGTAGGGGCGACCCTGTGTGGTCGCCCGCGATCCCAATATCAAAAAATTCCATGTGGCAACATTTTTTTCGGGAGGCCACACAGGGCCTCCCCTACGGCCACGTTGGTTAAAAACCCGTAAATAACAATTTTCTTCACTTCATTTTCCTTCAAAAGCGCTTTTGTACTCTCATTATAGCATATTTGCGGCGTTTGTAAAGAGAATGTTTCTCAAAAGAAAATTAAGCGGAACTGAAATAATCTCAATTCCGCTTTAAAAAGAAATCGCAACATGGATTGAGCGACGTCCTCGTTCACTTATGATATTTACTTCCCTTGGAGATCTGACAGCAACGGTAAACAGCTTCATACAGGATCACCCGCATGAGCTGATGGGGAAAGGTCAGCTTGGAAACCGACAGCCGCAGCTTGGCGGCGTTTTTCACTTCGGGGGCAAGGCCGTGAGAGGAACCGATGACAAAGCAAAGCTCACTCGCTTCCCCGCCCGCTTTTTCCAGAAGCTCGGCAAGCTCGGGGGAATCGTACTGCTTCCCTTCCACGCATAGTGCGATGAGATACGCACGCGAGGGTACGGCCGCAAGAATGGCTTTGGCTTCGGTTGCAAGCGCGGTCTTGATCTCTCCCTCGGAGGGATTTTCGGGGAGCTTGCATTCCTTAAGTTCAATCTCTTCCACACGACAGCTCCCGGATATGCGCTTTTTGTATTCGGCAACCGCCTCGCGGAGATAGGACTCCTTAAGAGATCCCACCGTGATGAAACGAATGGGGGTTCGGATCATACGCACACCTCCTGCACTTCCTTTTGGATGGGCGTTGTCATATCTCCTGTCAACATGGTCACGCCGATGGGAGATGCAACCTTGAGGTTTACACCCAGGCCGGCGATGGCCGATGCGGTTTCATCATACGCAAGATCGGGAAAATTGTTCTGCTCGGACAGGTGCGCAAGCAAAAGATGCTCGGTGCCATGAGCACAAAGCTCACAGGCAAAGGCGGCGCAATCCGTGTTGGAAAGATGCCCTCTCCGCGAAAGGATCCGCACCTTGAGGTCATAAGGATAGAGGCCGTTTTTGAGCATTTCCTCGTCATGGTTGGATTCCAGAACAACGGCTTCGCAGCCCATAAGTCCCGTGCGGACGGCATCCGATACGTGGCCGATGTCGGTCGCATAACCGATTTCATGTTTACCGTCCTCGGCCTCCACCGTGATACGGAAGCCCATGGAATCACGGCTGTCATGTGGTGTCGGGAAGGCGGTCACGGTCACGTTCCCGATCTTGACGGAAACGTCAGCCGGGGTTTTGTACATATGCAGGCAGGCGCAGAGAGACTCGGGCTGGGTGCTTTGATAGCGCAAAGCGCTTTTATAGAGCATATGCACCGGAATGGGGTGCTTTTTTGTCAGCACCTCCAATGCGCCTACGTGGTCGTTGTGGTCGTGGGTGATGATAATGGCATCCAGCGTATCCACGTCGACACCGATGCTTTTTAAAGAAGAAATCAGGGTTTTCGTGCATTTTCCCGCGTCGATCAGTATACGCGCTTGGGAGGTTTCAAGATAGGCCGCATTTCCGGTAGAACCGGAATAGAGGGTACAAAGACGATATGGGATCATAAGCCGCACACCTCACGCGCTCGTCATGCCGGAAAGCATCTTGGAAAGCCAACCGTCCCAAACGAAGAGATACAGCATCTCGGCCATGAAAACTACTACGAAGGAAATGATGAATACCAGCATCCAACGGGATTTGACTTCTCTCTCCTTGGTATCTGCAACGAAACGCTGCTTCTTTTCTTCGCTCCAATCCTTCGGAAGCATATCCACCGTCACGTCCTTGTTGACAAACGCACGGTTATAGGCCAAATACGTAATGAGAAATCCCGCAAAGCCGATCATGTAGGCGAGCATCACGGGTTGGGTGAGCTCAGGCTTGATCGCCATAGTGCCATAGTAAATCACCAAGAGTGCCACACTCATGCCAAGCACCGCCCACAGGCGTTTTTTGGCATCGGGACTCACAGGCTTTTTTTGTTTTTCGGGCAGCTCGGGACGCATACGGTTGGGAGAAAACATAGCGTTATCCTTTCTTACGTCGGGAAATCAATAAATTCTTGCGGCACCCACGGGACGGATGGCAAGGCACTTGCAGGCACCGATACCGAAGGCGGCATCCATAGTCTGTGTAAAGGTGTCTACCAAGTCGTTGGGCACGTATGCCTGTACGGTTCCTGCGAAGCCGCCGCCGTGGACGCGCCATGCGGCCTTGGTGTTACCGAGGATGGCTTCACAGAGGTTGAGTGCCAGGGAAAGGCCCTGCTCCGAGACGTTGGCTGTGGTGTAGACGTTCTGAAGATAGCAGAAGGAGGAACGGCCGGAGGCGAGAACGCCAGCAAAATACGTATCCAGCGCTTCAGAAACCACAGCAGCATCATCCGATGCACAGGCAGTCAGAAGGGCTTCCTTCTGGGCGGCAACACGGTTGTTTTCGGCAAAGAAATGCAGGGCACGCAAAATGGCACGGTCACCCACGCGCTCACGAAGGGTGGGGATGCTGTTTCTGACAACGCTTTCGTCCAGATCACGGAGAACCTTGGCACCAAACACAGCGGCAACGGCTTTCATCTCGGCAGGTACCGCAGCATAATCCGCCGTCAGGTCAGCATGGTTACCGCCGGTATCCACAATACAGAGGCGATAGCCTGCGGCGGTCATATCAAAGGGAACGGGAGTAATGACAGGGGCAGCGGGATCCTTGAAATCAATGGAAACGATACCGCCGACAGCGCAGGCTACCTGATCCATCAGGCCGCAGGGCTTACCGAAGAACTGATTCTCAGCATACTGTGCGAGCTTGGCGATGGTGACGTTATCCACGTCGCCGCCGTTATACAGGTGAGACTGGATGGTACCCACCATATCCTCAAAAGCGGCAGAGGAAGAAAGACCCGAGCCTGTAAGAACAGAGGAGACCGTACAAGCGTCAAAGCCGCCGACAGAATAGCCCTCCTTGGCAAGGCCTGCGGATACACCCGCGATCAGGGATGCGGAAGTACCGTACATATCGGGAGAGGGCTGCGTGTAGGTTGAAAGATCCACGACATCCTCGGGGAAACCCGCGCTCGTCAGGCGGATGATCCCGTTGCCCGTAGGAGATGCAACGGCCAGAATTTCCAGGTTGATGGATGCAGCGATCACGCAACCGTGGTTATGGTCGGTATGGTTGCCCGAAAGCTCGCTTCTTCCCGAAACAGTCAGCAGAGCGACATTTCTGTCCGCGCCGTAGGTTGATTCAAAGGTGGAAATCAGCTCCAGAATACGGGATTTTTCGGCATCCAGCCCCCCCACGGGGATAAGTGCTTCAAGGGAAGCATCCAACGTACCGTTCTGAATGGCGGCTTTCAGCTCGGAAGATTTATACAGAGGCGTACCTTTTTTGTTCATACTCATGTTGATATCTCCTTTTTAGGGTAATTCTCTTTATTATAGCATAAAACTCATGAAATTGCATGACTTTGGTGTGAATTTTTAAAGAATCCCCAAAATTGTTTTTGAGAGATGACCGTTAGCGCTTTTCGGACATTTTCTTTCAAAAGGCACGCACATTCCGCGTCCTTCGACATATGATAATAGTGGGCAAGGGCAAATGCCCACGCCAACGGAATCTTTGAAGCATCCTGTGGGATATTTCGGAGGTAACCTATTTCATATTTCGGAGGTATACCATGAACAACTGTCTTTGCAACGTTTTTGACAACAACTGGATCTGGATTCTCATCATCGCGCTGGTGCTCATCAGCTGCTGCTGCGGTTGATCTACCGATCCAAGCCTGACGGGGCGGCCTTGGCCGCCCCGTTTTTCTTTGCTCACGTGTATCTGCGCTCCGCAAGTTTTTCTTGACAAAAAAAAGGATTTGTAGTAAAATAATAATAATTATTTTATATATGGAAAGGAATCCCTTATGGCCACTCAGATCTCTCACAAAATCACAGACGTTTATCAGAAAATCAAAGATAATATCGGCAAGGTCATTGTCGGTAAGTCCGACACCATTGATATGCTCATCGTATCCATGCTGTGCGGCGGTCACGTGCTGCTGGAGGACGTACCCGGTACGGGTAAAACGGTCTTGATCAAGTCCTTGGCCGCATCCGTTTCCTGCGAATACAAGCGTATCCAGTTCACCCCCGACCTGCTCCCCTCCGACATCACGGGTGTTAACTTCTTCAACATGAAGAAGTCCGAGTTTGAGTTTGTTCCCGGCCCCATCTTTGCTAACATCGTCCTGGCCGACGAGATCAACCGCGCCACCCCCAAGACGCAGTCGGGTCTTCTGGAGTGTATGGAGGAGATCCAGGCCACCATCGACGGTAAGACCTTCAAGCTGGCCCAGCCCTTCATGGTCATCGCAACCCAGAACCCCGTGGAATCCATGGGTACCTTCCCTCTCCCTGAGGCACAGCTCGACCGTTTCCTTATGAAGGGCAAGATGGAATACCCCAACCATCAAGAGGGCGTGGACATTCTGGCACGCTTTGACAAGGACAGCCCTCTGGATACCCTGACCCCTGTCGTCACGGCAGAAGAGCTGGTAGAGGCCATCCGCGAGCTTCCCAACGTATACATCTGCCGCGAGCTCATGAGCTACATCACCTCCATCATTGAAAGGACCCGTAACTATCCCAAGGTGCTTCTGGGCGTTTCTCCCCGTGGCGCACTGGCTCTCATGAAGGCGGCCAAGGGTTACGCCGCCATCGCCGGCCGCAACTACGTGATTCCCGACGACGTCAAGCGTGCGGCACATCCCGTACTGGATCACCGTCTCACGCTGGAAAACGCGGCTCGTATCAAGAAGAACGCCGCATACGAGATCATCAATGACATTCTCGGCATGGTCACGGTACCCACCGAGGCAGTATTTGAGGAGAGATAAGCATGAGCCTGTTTCTTTTGAACGGGATGCTTTCGGATGCTACGGCGCTGTATCAGTCTGCCGCAGGCACGGGTGTGGCAACGACTTTGGAAAAGATCGGAGATTTTCTGACGTCTCCTACGTTCAAAGCCATTCTCATCGTTCTGGCGGTTCTGTTGGTTCTCGTCATTCTTCTTAAGATCTACGGTGCCATGCGGGCGTCCCGTCTGCACCGCATTGAATACGAGCGTACCTTCACCGAGGTCGGTGTATACGAGGGTGAGGAGGTCGAGCTCGTCGAGACCGTGCGCAACACGGGCTTCTTCCCTCTCCTGTTTGTGGACATTGAATCTTATTTTTACAACGAATTGGAGTTGGAGGAATATGAGTCTGATCCCGGCAGTACCATGCAGTACGTCATCAGCCGTTTCAACCTCTGGCCGTATATGCAGATCAAGCGCCACCACAAGCTGACAGCCAAGCAACGCGGGCATTATAAATTCCAAGTCGCTACGATTTACGCCAAAAAAGCCCCGATCCCTCTGGAAGCACCTACCGAGCTTTACGTCTACCCCAAGGCCATTCCCCTGAACCTGCAGAACATGGCCGTCGGACGAATGCAGGGCGAATTCGTCAGCCACCGTCCTCTGTTTACCGATCCCTTTTCTCTGGCGGGTATCCGCGATTACCGTTTTGGCGATCCCGTATCCCAGATCAACTTCAAGGCCTCGGCAAGGGTTCCCATGACGGGCTTTTCGGCGTCCCCCCTGAAGGTCAACGCAAGAGATTACTGCGCTTCCCGCAGGCTCATGATCTATATGGACTTCCATTTGGCCATGGGCAGTAAGATCGACGGCAAGCAATACAACCTGCGCGCTGAAAAAGGTCTTTCCTTCTGCGCCGCCCTCATCCGCGACGCGGTATACGAAGGCTTTTCCGTGGGCTTTGCCGCCAACTGCAAGACCATGGACGGTGAGATGTCCACCCGCTTTGACTGCGACAGCAGCGACGCACATCTCATTGCCATCCTCAAGGAAATGGCCAAGATGAACCCCACCGACGGCGCGTCCTTTGCCTCCCTTCTGGAGCACGACATCCGCGGGGGTATGCGTGACACCGAGATCATCATTATTTCCTTTGGTACGCATGAGGAAGTGATGGATCGCATCGACACGTTGGAGCAGCTTGGCAACTCGGTACAGAACATCATCTTGGAAGAGGAGGAGGAAGGTTATGGCGGATAATATCAAACGCAAGCCCATGAGCGAAAGCGAGCTCAGCGCGGCCTATACCCAAGCCTCCCACAAATTCGCCTCCACAACAGGGTGGCGAGAGCTTCTCTCTCTGGCAGACGAATTCCGCGTACTGGATACGTATAAGGATTCCCCTCAGATGGTTCTGCGCTGTGTCAAGGCAGCATCCGCCCCCGCATACCGTGAGATCACCACAGCGCTGGAAAGCAACCCCGACGCGGGCATTGCTGAATACCGCGAGGCGGCGCGCGTGATGGGGCTGATATCCGACTACATGGACGCGCGCGAAATGATGCGCGTATACACGGTCAGAGCCAATATTCTGACATATGAAAAAGCCGTTTCCCTTCTGTCTGATTCCGAATGCACCACCGAAGAATTGGGGGAGGGCGTGGAGCTTCTTCGCACCGTCAAGGGCTTCCGTAATTCCCGCGAGCTTTTGGAGAGATTCGAAAAGCATTATTTCGACACGATGTATCGCGAGGCCTTGCTTCTCATGGAAAACGGGCACGTTTATACCGAGTTTGAGGAAGCGGCCGAAAAATTCGAGAAGATCTCGGTCTACTCGGATGCCAAGGATCAAGCGGCGGCCTGCCGAAAAAAGGCCAATCAGCTACGCCCCAAGGTCAAAAAGCCAAAGCCCGAAAAAGCCGCGACGGCTACGGGTGACAACGTCAGCCGCGTAAAGTCCCAAAGATCTCAACGTGCTGGCAAGGCCGAAAAGGTCAAAAAGCCCAAGGACGAGAGCATTTCCGGTGTGATCGAGGTATGGCGTGACATTGACAAGCGGAAGTTTATGCAGTTTTTGCTGTGGTTTGCTCTGTTTGTTGCATCCATCGTTTTCTCTATCCTTATCGGACGGATCACGTTCTCCTGGATTGCCGCCAACGCCGATCTGATTCGTATGCTGTGCGTGATCTCTGCCGGCATTTCGGCATTTTTCGGTGGACGCGCCTTCTTGCAGATGCTCACCCAGAGCATGAGAAAGAAGCTTGCCAAAGCCGCTGTGGCATTCGGCAAAAAGCTGGCCGCACCTTTGGTGAAGGCCGTCGGAAAGCTACTTGCGAGCATTGGTATCGACATCACCAACCGTCGCCGCCGTCTCGGCGGACGGGATGAAAAATCCATCGTTCACTATGAGACGGAAACGGTAAAGAAGAAGAAAAAGAAGCTCAAAAACGAGCTGAAATGGGCAGAACAAACCAGCAACTGCGCCCGTGTTCGCTTTATTTTCATTGATTACATGATCCATCGCGTACGAAACGGCTATCATATGCGCCACTCCATGACGACCATGGAAATGGGACGGGAGCTGGCTGTAGAGCCCGAGGATCGCGAGTTGTTCCGGGTTTACCAAATGGCAAGATACTCGGGCGGCCGCGCGGAGGATGAGATCACGGCGGGCAAGGTGCGTGAGCTCAAGGCCATCAACGCAAGAAAGAATTAACCCTGCTCTTGGCTTATCAAGGAGGATTCTATGAAACATTGCAAGCTTTTCCTGATTTTGTTGCTCCTTTTCTGCACGCTGTCCGCTTTGTTTGCCTGTAGTGATGAGCAATCTCCCGCTGACACAAGCGGAGAAGCTCAATCTGCGGCTCTCACATCAAGTGACGTAACACAAGCCACGGATGAACCTGCGATTCCCTCTGATACAGGATCCTCTTCCGATACGCAAGACACCGTTCAGAATGAACCACAAGACACAACGGACGAGCCCGAAACAGAGCCGCGGCCGAGCATTTCGGTATCTTTGACTCCCAACACTCTGTCCGTGGACGGAGACAAGGTCAAGGTCAATCTGACCGTGGAAGAGGACGGGCTGACCGATGCCAATACCCCACAGCTGGTTCTTTGCCTGCTGGATACCGACAACAACGAGCTGGACATCAAATGCTTTGATCTTACAGACGGAACTGCCGATTATACCCTTACCTGCGGCGCAGACAAGGCAAGCTGCGAGATGACATTGATCATCGAAGCGATCGGCATTCCCGGAGACGGTACCGAGGTGGGCATCATCTGGGAAACCGTCACCTTGAAGCTGAACAACGGTCTGCCCCAGCTCACCGCCGACGGCGTTCGTTGCGTGGTCGCCGCCATGACGCTTGAAGAAAAAGCGCACATGGTCACGGGTACCCAGAACGTCAAGCTGAAGGACGCTTCGGGCGGTACCTACAAGATCCCCCGTTTGGGTGTTCCCTCCATCACCGTCAACGACGGCCCTGCGGGTGTGCGCTACGGCACAACGGTCTGGTATCCGTCGGTCATCAATATGTCCTCCTCTTGGGATACAGCACTCATACAGGAGATCGGTATTTCTATGGCCGAGGATGCGTTGGCTCAGGACATTGACATCATCTTAGCTCCCGGTATGAACATCCAGAAGAACGTACTCGGCGGTCGCAATTTTGAATATGTGTCCGAGGATCCTCTTCTGACGGCCTATATTGCGACGGCCTACACCCACGGTATTCAATCCAAGGGTGTGGGTGTGTCCCTCAAGCACTTTGCCGCCAACAACCAGGAGACGGCTCGCGGTCAGATCAGTGCCAACGTCACCGAGCGCGCCCTGCGCGAGATCTATCTCAAGGCATTCGATATGACCATAAAAGCCGCAGATCCTTACACTGTCATGTCCTCCTACAACCTCATCAACGGACAAAGGGTGGCTGTCAGATACGACCTGCTTACGACATACTTGCGCGGCGAGTGCGGCTTTGACGGCTACGTCATGTCCGACTGGGGCTCTGGCGGTACGGTCGTGGAGAAGGTCAATGCGGGCAACGACATCAATATGCCCGGCAATGAGACCGATCCTGCGGATCTGATGGCCGCCTATGAGGCAGGCAAGGTGGATCCCCTCATGCTGGATGCCGCCTGCCGCAACATCCTCGGTGTGGTGGTGCGCTGTCACGCCTTCACGAATCCCGACCAACGTACCCGTCTGGACTACAGAAGCCACGGTGAGCAGGTGGCAAATGCCGCCGCAGACACCATGGTGCTCCTGAAAAATGAGGGTGCTTCTCTGCCTCTGGCTGACGGCACCACCGTGGCTGTGTTCGGTAACGGCTCCGTCAAGACCATTTACGGCGGTGCGGGTTCCGGCTCTGTATCTGCCAAAACCACCGTCTCCATTATGGACGGTATCAGAAAAGCGAATGGGTTGACCGTTTTCGATGCCGCCAATAACCCCTTCTTAGGCTGTGAGGAGCATTCTCCCGCCGACGAATCCAAGGACGTGGAGGTCACCGAGGCATACGCGCAAAAGTGTGCTGAGGGCGCGGACGTAGCCGTGATCGTCATCTCCCGCGGCTCCACCGAGGGTGAGGACAGAAGCACACTTGAAGGAGATTTCAAGCTGAATGCTACCGAGCTTTCCATGATCACTCGTGTGTCCGAGGCTTTCCACGCCAAGGGCAAAAAGGTCGTGGTACTGCTCAACATCGGCTCCCCCATGGAGGTCGTTTCCTGGAGAGACTATGTGGACGCCATTCTTTGGATCGGCTACCCCGGTGAGCGCGCGGGCACGTCGGTGGCCAAGGTGCTTCTCGGTGAGGTCAATCCCTCGGCCAAGACCACCATCACCTGGCCCACGGCCTACAACACCACCCCCGCCTACCGCCACTTTCCCGGTAACGCCACGGATGCCACCTATTACGAGGACATCTACGTGGGCTACCGCTACTATTCTACCTTCAACGTGACCACGGCCTATCCCTTTGGCTTTGGTCTGTCCTACACGAGCTTTGAATACTCGGATTTCTCTGTTGAAAAGCAAAAGGACGGCTCTGTGATCGCCAAGGTGACCGTTAAGAACGTGGGTGAGGTGGCAGGCCGCGAGATCGCTCAGGTCTACGTATCCAAGCCCGAGACCACCTTGGAGCAGGCCGCTTATGAGCTGGCGGGCTTTGGCAAGACCAAGCTGCTTGCTCCCGGCGAGAGCGAGACGCTGACCATGGTCATTCCCGTGGACGCACTCATAAGCTACGACACCGAGAGCAGCCGCTACATCATGGACAAGGGCGATTATACCTTCTTTGTGGGCGGGTCTTCCTTTGATGTCCGCTGTGACAGAAAGACCCTGAATTACGCCGAGCTGACAGTGGTGAGGGACGTGGAGACCATTGCCGCGCCCGATGCAGAATTTGATTATATCCGCAAGGATGACTACAAGATCCCCACGGAAGAAGAACGTGCCGCCAATATTGCGTTGGGCAAGACTGCCACCGACAACGGTCACGAGGGTGACTTTGTAGCGAAAAACGCGCTGGACGGAGATTATATCACCCGTTGGAGCGGCCTCGGAACCACCGAGAGCACGCACAAGTTTACCGTGGATCTGGGCGAGGTCTATGAGATCGGTGAGATCGTCATCACCTGGGAGTCCTTGCAGGCACCCTTTACCCTTTACTCCTCCGAGGATGGACGAAACTTCCAATTCATCGGCATTTTCTCGGCAGATGACACATACGCGAACAAGATCAATCTTCACAGCGACAGGGCGCGCTATCTGCGGGTCAGTATACCTGTGGGCGGATTCTGCTCCATCTTTGAATTTGAAGTTTTCGAAGCTACCGAGGAGGACAAAGCCAATCGTCCCGATGGCGTAAACGGCGAAAACATCGCCAAGGCCAAGCCCGTGACCGCCACCGCCCATGAAGCCGCCTACGTCAAGGATTACGCCGTGGACGGCAACTACGACACCCGTTGGGGTTCCCTGCCCTCGGGTCAGGCTTGGCTGCAGGTAGATCTGGGCGAGGTCACCGATATTTCAGCCATCAATCTGTATCTGGAATCGGCCTGGGTACCTTACCGCATTGAGGTCTCCACGGACGGTCAAAGCTACGAAACCGTCTACAAGGGTGCCAAGGACGAGGTGTTCGTCACCCTCTCCGACCTTGATCTGGAGGCTCGCTACGTGCGGCTGTACCGCGAGGGCGAGAGCTGGTTCAGTATCATTGAGTTGGAAATTTATCAGTAATATCGCGCATGAAAAAATCCCGCTCGGCGGTTATCCGTCGAACGGGATTTTTCTATGATCGATCCAGCATTTTCTCTCTGCCCTCGGGCATCATGGATGACAGGTCGCGCAGGGCTTGCACGTCGAGCATGAGGATATCTTCTACCCACAGGGGCACCGATACAGCGTGCGCATTGATATTCCATTTCCGTTCCCCTCGGTGGCCTCTTGTGATGGCAAACGGGTGGGGATGAAACAGATAGACTGATGTGGCATGGGGATATTTGTGAAAATTCACCCGTCGGGGCAGGCATCGGCGATAGCCGAAATTCATCATATGAACGCCCATCCCCATGGGCATGAGGAAATTCAGTTTGTGATCCCATTTGCCGTTTTCTCCGATGCTGTACTCGCTCCCCGGCATGATGGTGGGGATGAGCTTGACAGCCAGGATCTTGGGTATGGGATCGCGGGTCTCCAGGAGCAGGTCGCAATGATTGCGGAAATCAATGAGCCACCACAGGGGGCGCAGAGGGCGTACTTTGTAGCCCATTCTGCTGATTTGGAATCGAAGGATGATGCGCTTGATGATAAAGCGACCAATCTGCCATAGCCACGCCACGGCAAGCACGCTTGCCAGGATGAGGATGGACCAAATAAAGCCTTTGAGCATGGGGACTCCTTTCTTATTTTAACGGATAAATTGTTGTTTAGCGTGAGATTTATGATGACCCGTAGGGGAGGCCCTATGTGGCCTCCCGCAAAAAAATGTTGAACCACAAGGGTGTTGTCGATTTCGGGACGACGGGCGACCACATAGGGTCGCCCCTACGGCCATGT
>JAGASP010000075.1 GCA_017621695.1 Clostridia bacterium | reverse complement strand
GGGCTTTTAACCAACGTGGCCGTAGGGGAGGCCCTGTGTGGCCTCCCGCCAAAAAGATTGTTGACCCACAAGGGTTTTGTCGATGTCGGGACGACGGGCGACCACATAGGGTCGCCCCTACGGGTTTTCGTTAATTCTCCGCTAAGCAACAATTTATCTGCCTTCAATGACACACCCCTGCCCGTCGGTGGGGGCTTTTTCGTACACGATCTCCCCGATGCTGTCGGCCTTGATATGACCCGAGGCGGGGCTTTTCACGCTATGGATATGCCCCTTGACGGTGGCCTCCACCGAGCTGTTCTCAAAGGAAAGATCACAGCCCTCGGTGGTACAATCCACGAGGGTCAGGTTCTTGCAGTAGCAGAGGGGCTGAGTGCCTACAATATGACAGTTGATGAGAGTCAGATCCTCGGAATACCAGCCGAGATATTCGCCTTTGACGGTGCTGTTTTTGACGGTCACGCCCTTGCTGTGCCAAAAGGCGTCCTTGGTGTCCAGCACCGAGTTTTCTATGGTCACGTTCTCCACGTACTGGAAGGAGTATTTCCCCTTCATTTGCAGCCCTTCGATGATGAGACCCTTGGTGCCGAAAAAGGCGTATTCGGCGGTCAGCTGGGAGTCGGTAAGCGTGATGTCCCGACAAAGCCAGCCGAACTCGGGGGAGTTGATGTCACAGCCGGTGAGGGTCATGCGGTCACATTCGCGGAGCGCCTTGATGCCGCCGAGGATAGATTTTTCAATGGTCATATCCGAGGTGTACCACAGGGCGGCGCGGCAGGTTTCGGTCATGTTGCAATTCTCCATGCGCCCGCCAATCACGTGCCAAAGGGGGTAGCGAAGACGGAAATGGCAATGCTTGAGGATGTTGTTCTTGCTCTCCTTGAGGGCGGATTCGCCGTCGGCGGGACCGTCGAATGTGCAATTTTCTACCGTGCTGTCCGTGAGCGCGTAAAGGGCGCGCTCCTCGTCCAGGATCAGATCACGAATGGTATCCATGAAGCCTCCTTATGTATCAGCACCGAAAAAGTGGTCCTCCACGGCGGCGCAAAGGTAGTGGTAGATGGGCAGATGGTATTCCTGCACGCGGTACGTCTCCGAAGAGGGTGCCTGTACCGTCACGTCACAAAGGCGGGAGAGCTCGGAGTCTCGCTCGCCGGTCAGGGCAAGGGTAAGCATTCCTTTGGCACGGGCGGCCTTGGCGGCCAGCACGACGTTGCGGGAATTGCCCGACGTGGAGAGGCAGATGAGCAGATCTCCCGTTTTTCCCTGAGCCCAGACGAGTTGGGCATAAACCAAAGATGGGTCTACATCATTGGAAAACGCAGAGATCAGCGCGGTCTGTGCAGGGAGGGACAGGGCGGGGAGTCCCCCCTGCAGTTGTCCCGCCAAAAGGTAAAGGTCGGGATCGGATTCCCCTTCGGGAAGCGCATCGACGAGCGCCATGCAATCGGATTCCGATAGGGGACGGTGGGAGAGGAAGCCCTTGAGCAGCTCTCCCGTGATGTGATCGCAATCGGCGCAGGAGCCGCCGTTGCCGCAAAGAAGCAGACGGCCGCCGTGCTCGTAGGTATGGATGATGAGATCCCGCGCGGCCTCGACGTCACTTTGACAAGTGGTGAGGGCGGGGTGGGCGGATAAGAGGTCCTGGATGTGAATGGTCATGGGTTGCTCCTTTCGATGAGATCATTTAGGCATGAGGGTACGCACAAGGGCGGTTTCCTCGGGCGAAAGGGAAATATGCAAAGCGATGGACAACGTCGAGCTTTCCATGTTTTTGAGGGTTCTTTGGACGGTTTTGGAGCCGCATTGGTCTGTCACCGCGGAGGCTCTGATACGGAAATGCACGTCGGTATTCGACGCGGCGTGGTTATGTGAGGGTGAGGGAAGCTGCTTGAGTGCCGCCCAAGGAATGACGTGGGCACGCACCACGGTGGTGAATGCAAAGAGATTGACCGAAAGGTACGCGGATTCGATCCCGCGCTCGGTGATGATGGCGGCAGGGCGTTTGCCAATCAGCATGGGAACCAGCACCCAGAGCATACGGAAGCACCCTCCCGCGACCAACAGCATGATGGCGCAGAGAAGCAGCTTGAAGGGAAGCGACATGGGTTCCACGGTTTGTCCGTCGTCGGAGGCTACGGTGATGTCGGCGAGGAAAAGATATACCGCTCCGAAGAGGAGAAACAGGCCGATGATGCCGAACAGCACGACCTTGATTTTGGCCTGAGAGGACGGCTTGGCGTTGAAGGGAAGGGTGGGGGTTGACATAGGGACTCCTTTGTTATGTTTATTGGAAAGATAAATGGTTGTTTATAGGCTTTGACAAATATGGCCGTAGGGGAGGCCCTGTGTGGCCTCCCGCAAAAAAGATTATTGATTTACAAGGGATTTGTTGATGTTGGGACGACGGGCGACCACATAGGGTCGCCCCTACGGGTTTTCGTTAATCCTCCGCTAAACAACAATTTACCGTAATACCGCCCATCGGGTGATGTACCCTCGCCTTGGAGAGTGTCACGCGAGCAATGGCCGCGGGCACTGCCCGCAAACAACAATTTACACGTTTACGAAATCAACACGGCGCGGCAGGGGGCACCCTCGCATCCGTTTAAATTCAGCGGCGCGGCGGACAGAAAATACTTACCCTCGGGTACGTGGGAAAGCACCACGCCCTCCAGAAGCACCACCTCGGCTCCCAAAAGGATCAGGTGCACCTGCATGGGTGCATCCTCCGGGCCGACGGTTTGGCTTTCGTTCCCCAATAGTTTGATGCCCGCATCGGCAAACACGCGCGCGGCGGCCTCGGTGACTACGGCTTTGCCCGCAATCAGAATGCGTTCGGACGCATTTTCTCTCGCGGCGGTTGCAAGGATGCGTCGGGCATCCTCGGCGGTCACATCCCCCTCGTGACGGGCGACGTAGCAGTCTCCCACGAAAACCGAAAGATCCAGTTGATCCACGGTCTTGCCGTCTTTGATGAAATGAGCGGGAGCATCCACGTGGGTGCCGTTGTGGGAACACATGGAGAAGGCGGTGAGGTTGATGACGTCGCCCTTTTGCATATCCGCCAGCACGTCCCGCTTGGGGGCGGGGTCACCGGGGAAAACGGCGCAGGAGAAAAGGGGTTGGGTGATGTCGTAGATCATAGAAACTCCTTGCGTTTCATAGGATTATTTTTGATGTTGAAAGCAAAGGCATATCCATATCACAGCAGAGATCAGCAGATATAACGCCAGTACGATCTGATCGATGCGAAGCGGTGCCCGAAGGAGCATGACCCCTATGCCAATCAGAACGGCGATGACACCCAAGATTAAATTGGCGAAATACAAGATCAATTTCGGCTTTTGGATAACATCGGCATACGGCCGATAGGTGAACCATGCCCAAAAGGATTGCCCACGGCTTCGTTTTCTTCGATTGCTGTTGTTCAGTACCTTACATAAGTAAAGATATAGGTCGATTCTTTGAATGCAGAATGTAAGCCCACACCACATCACAAAAACAATCGGGAAAAAGATATACATTTTACGGTGTTCCCTCCATTGCGATGGTGAGTGCCGCCAAGTCTCCCACCGATTCGGTCAGCGCGGCGGGGACGATGCGGCAAGCGGCCAGGGCGGTGGGCAGAGCCTCGCGCTCCAGAGCCTTTTTCATGGCGGGGATGAGCAGACCGCCCGAACGGGCATAAATACTGCCGATAACGATGCACTCGGGGTTGAAAAGGTCGATCAGGATGGCCATGGCGCGGCCAAGATGCTCGCCGCAATCGTTCCAAATCGCCAGAGCCGTAGGATCACCGTCGTGGGCGGCGTTGGCCAGAGACAGAGCGGTGACCGAGGACAGATCTTCTTCTGTGGGACAGTAGGCGGGCGATTTCCCGGCTTTGATGGCCTCGACTGCATAATGTTGACCCAGTTGACGAAGCCCTCCGCCCGAGCAGAAGCCCTCCACCGAGCCTGCCTTGTAGTAGCCTACGGGGCCGTCGGGATCGAGACGCACGTGGCCGATCTCCCCCGCGTCGTCGGTGGTGCCTGCGTATAGCTTGCCGTCAAGGATGAGCCCTGCGCCAAAGCCCGTGCCGAAGGTGCAGAAGACCATATTGCGTGTCCCCTTGCCAGCACCAAACCGCCACTCGGCCAAAGCGCAGGCGTTGGCATCGTTGCAGAGGTAGGCGGGAATGGAAAAACGCTCGGTGAGCAGATCCGTGATGTGTACGTCCACCCAATCGGGGAGGTTGGGGGGAGCTTTGATGATGCCCCGCTTGGAGTCCAGGGGACTGCCGCAGGACACGCCGATGGACAGGGGCTTGTGTCCGTCAGCCTCGGCCTTTGCCGTAAGCTCGTCGGCGGCGGCCATGATACTTTCCAGAGTTTCTGGGACGGTGGTGGTGGGAAAACGGCGTTTTTCAAGGACGTTGCCCTGCTCGTCTCCCAAAATGACGGCGCATTTGGTGCCGCCGATGTCAATGCCGAGATAGTGGTTCATGGGGTCTCCTTATGTCGAAATCACTTGACATTTGTTGGCTATCATGTTATAATATCGCTTGGAGCTTATGCTCCCGCAGGGGTCACCCGTCTGCTTGCGCAGACGACGGAGGCGGTTGCTTCCTCTATTTTGAGGGAGTCTGAAATCTTTTGATTGTTTGCCTTCCTCAAAAGAGGGAGGTGATGCTCATGTACATGACGTGGGATGAAATGTTCCTTTTCGGCGCGTTGATTATCGCGCTGATTCAGCTTGTCAGAGACATCTACAAAGATAACAATAAAAAAAGATAACCGCCCACTCTTCCAAACTGTGCGGTTATCTTTTTAACGCATTTCGAGGAAGCAACCGTCACCGGTAACCTCTGCGTTATCATTATAACCTACTTTGGAGGATTTGTCAATACTTATTTGTGAAATTATTGACGCTCGCCGCTCGGCGGGCTTTTTTTATAAAAAATGGCGGGATAGAAAAGTAGCCACCCCGTCTTCTTCGTTGCTCCCGCAAACCGCGTCAGCTACCGCCTTGATCTCGGGAACGGCGTTGGCCACGGCCACACCGAGGCCGCACACAGACAGCATTCCAAGGTCGGCCATGTCGTCGCCAAAGGCCACGATCTCGTCGCAGGGGATACCCAAATGGGTGGCCACGTGGGGGAGGGCGGCCTCTTTGGTGGCGGCAGGATGCGCCAGCTTGTGACCGAAGCGGCTTGTGTTCTTGGAGGGGGTGAACAAATAGCGGGGGTCGCCTTCAAACAGAGCGGCCACTTTGTCAGGCTCGGGGGAGCAGATGGTGACTTTGGTGGCGGCTTGCAGGGCGGACACCGTCAATTCCTCGTCGGATACGCGGCGGTAATGAAGAAATTCCTTCTGCCCTACGGGGATGGCGGGGTTAGTGGTGATGTCCTCGGTCTCGCCGCAGATGCGGATGTGATGCACGAAAGGCGCGGACAGGCAGGTGAGGGCGGCCTCAAGGGTGTCCTCGGGGGACAGCACCGCGCGGTAGATGACCTCATCCCCCACCACGGCGTACGCGCCGCCCGTGTGGATGATGGCGTCGGGACAAAGATCTTGCGTTACCAATAGGGTGGAATACAGCGAGCGAGCCGTAGCAACGGCGAACAGCATTCCTTTTTCTCTTATTCTGCGGATGGCATTTATGGTGACCGCCGACAACGTCTCGTCCTCCCGAAGAAGGGTGCGGTCGAGGTCGGCGGCGATCATTTTACATGACTTTTTCATTGGTCAAACCCGTACCAATCATCAAAGCCGCAGAGTGCAAGGGCATTCATGTACGTTCTGTAGTCAAGATGCTTGGGCTCGAGGATGAAGTGGGATGTACCGTGCTCGCCGTTTGCCGTCCACTCGATGTAGAGGAACCGGTCGGCAAGACCTTCCACAGGCAAAGAGGCGGCAGGAGCAGCGGCATCCGCAGGGACGGTCACCTCGCCCGACAAGATGGCGGGGACGGTGTTCAAGTCGGTATCTACGGGCAGTCCCGTCACGTCCTTCACGGCGTAAGTGAAGGTGACATCCTTCTGCGTGTCGTTGATGCCCATGAGGGAGAAGACACCGTTTTCGGGGTCAGCAAAGGCCATGTGCAGAGGCTTCTGCACCCGTTTGATGAAGAAATAAGCCAGCTTGGGCGTGAAATCGTAATTCACCACGGCGTCTGAGATCTGAGGCCAGCCGTCCAAAAGATTCCACCAGATGATACCCGTCCGTCTCCACTTGGCGGTGCGGAAGCGTTCGATGAAGTACTTGAAGGCCTCGGCCTGGGAGATCTGGCTCATTTTCGCATAGGTGTTCAGATCACGGGGGGTGTCGGTGAACATATGCTGTACCTGGCTGGTCATGAGACGGATGCGGTAGTGGAAATTACCCGTGTACTTCAGCTCCATGGTGGTCTGATGGAGGAACCAGGAGGGCTTGGGGTCACCCGTGAAGGGGTCTGCCTCGGTGCCCGTATCGAAGATGGGCCACAGCTCGTCCTCGGGGATATACGTCTTGAGCGTTTCTGGCGCAGGACAGCCGTGGTAGCCCGTTTCCGAGGCGAAATGACAGCCTGCGGTGCGGTAGTAAGGTCCCTTGAAATAGTCGCGGGGACCCCACAGGTGATCCTCCGAGATGTCGGCGGTGCCCTGCATACTGACGATGTTGGCGGGGTCCTTCATGGCCTCAATGGCGTCCTCGTCCAGGTAGGGGGAGGAGGGGAGGTAGGGTCTGGTGAAGTCCTGCAACCGCAGCACGTCGGGGATGATCTTGCGGGTCAGCACGTTCTCGGCGGGATCGCGGCGGATACCGTGCCAGCCCCACCAGGCGAAGTCGCACTCGTTGTCCCCCGCCCAGAGGCAGAGGGAGGGATGGTTCCGGAGCTTCTTGACGATGTGATCCACCTCACAGCGGAGGGCGTCCTGCATTTTTTCGTCCACGGGGTAGATGGCGCATCCCATGGCGAAGTCCTGCCAGACCATGATGCCGTGGGCGTCGCAGAAGTCGAAGAATGCGTGATCCTCGTAGACGTTACCGCCCCAGCAACGAACGATATTGCAGCCCGCCTCGTCCAGCATTTCCAGAGCCTTGGGGAGACGCTCGGCGTCGCGGGAATGGAAGGCGTCCAGGGGGACCCAGTTACTACCCATGGCGAACACGGGCTTGCCGTTGATGATGAAGCGGAACTGCCCCTTCTCCCCCGCGAAGGTGGTGCGGTCCAGCTCCACGGTGCGGATACCCGTTTTCATGGTCTTGGTGTCTACAACGACACCGCCGCGTCGCAGGGTCACGGTCACGTCGTAGAGGTAGGGCAGGCCTGCGTTCTTGGGGTACCACAGATACGCTCCGTGGACGGGGATGAAGATATTGCCGCAGGTGTGCCAGAGGTCGGCGGTATAAGAGAAGGTACAATCGTTGCAGACACCTTCCACCGTGATCGTGTAGTCATTGGGCAACTCATGGGGGTGCTTGTCGCAGTCGAAGGGGTAGTAGATGTCTCCGCCCAAGTCTACGGAATAGTAGAGATTCAGCTCGGCGTAGCCGCGGGTGTGATCCTCGGGGGCAGGCTGGACCATGCGGGTGTAGAGGAAGGTCTCGCGGATAGCGGGGGTCTTGACGGTCTCAATGTAGACAGGCCGCCAGAGGCCGCCCGATACGGCGCGGCAAAGGATGTCCCAGCCGAAGGAGGAGGGTGCCTTGCGGGTATAGAGGGAGGCGTAGCCGAAGGGGAAGGTGCCCACCGAGGGGGGGAGGATATCCTCCTGCGCTTGGATCATCGTGGGGAGAATATGCACCAGCAGCTCGTTGTCCTTGTCCTTGAGATCCTCCCATTCAAGGCGGGAGAGGAGCATCTCATAAGTCATGAACATATTATTTGTTTCTTGCCAAAACTCGCCGTTTATGAAGATGCGGCTATACGTGTCAATACCCTCAAAGCGGATGACGGGAAGCTCGTTATCTTCCAATACAGGCTTATCAAAGGTGGTACGGTAGATGAGGTGGCGATCCTCCAGCTCACGGAGCTTAGTGATATTGCTTCCCCAATAGGGATCTTCCAAAAGCCCCGCCCGCACCATGTCCAGCTCGAAATTGCCGGGGACAACGGCGGGGATGGTGACACCAAGACCCGAAACAAGACCGTATTCGCCTCGCTCGGGGTAGCCGGAGGTGCAGTATTCCTTATGAGGGATGATGGTCAGCGTCCAATCTTTCAGTTCAATTCGCATGGGTAAGCTCCTTTCGAGGGGGATTCTTTGAAACTATTATAACACAAAAGCAAGGGCGTGACAAGAGAAATGCGGAAATTTAAGGAAAAAGTATAAGAAAAGGCCTGCCGAGGCAGGCCGATGCGGGGAGGTAAATTGTTGTTTGCCGCAGTGCGGCAGCCATTGCTCGCGTGGCACTCTCCGAGGCTGTGTTCATCACCCGAAAAGATGTTATTCTGATAAATTGTTGTTTAGCGGAGGATTAACGAAAACCCGTAGGGGCGGATTCCATATCCGTCCGTTCCATCTAAAGATCCATGCTTATCAATGGTTTTTATATCGGGCGGATATGGAATCCGCCCCTACAGAACGACAATAACCCTCGTAAATTATTTTTAGCGGTTAATCATTTTATGCCGTAGGGGCGACCCTATGTGG
>JAGASP010000074.1 GCA_017621695.1 Clostridia bacterium | reverse complement strand
GAAGGAAGACCAGACCTGGGGCTACCGCTACGGTTGCACCTATCTCTACAACGATGACGGTAGCATTGATGCGTACTTTGCTTGCCCCGGTGCCGACGGCGAATGGGACTGGATCGCTTACCGTCATTCTCCCGACGGCGGTGAGACATGGACTCCTGAGAAGATGGTACTGAACCCCACGCAGGATTCTATGGATTTCTATTCCAACTGTGACCCCGGTGTGGTCTATTTCAATGGTTACTACTATCTGGGTTATACCTCCACTCTCAACGCCAAGGGCGCTTGCAACAACCTGTTTGTGGCTCGTTCCAAGAATCCCGACGGCCCCTTTGAAAAGTGGAACGGCGAAGGCTGGGGCGGTGAGCATCCGCAGCCTATCGCATACTATACCACCGATTACAACATTTTCGGTATGGGAGAGCCCAGCTTTATAGAGCTGAACGGAACGTTGTATATCTACTACACCAACGATGCTCCTTCGGGACAATACGTGATGGTGTCTACCGCAGATGCAACCAATGAAAACTGGCCTGCCACCATGCAATCTCACGGCGTTGCCACCGAGAAGCTGACCGACTCCCTCGACATCAAGTATGTAGAGGAGTGGGGTAAATTCGTCGGTGTGGGCACCGGTGACCGCATGGGTGCCGCCAGCTGGCTTGGTTTCTATGAGTCCAATGACGGTATCCACTTCGAAATGGTGGACGTTGTCAGAAAGGACACCTATTCCCACCTTCATAACGCAGGTCTGTCCTCCCGCAGAAACGGACACATCAACCTTTCCGAGGATGCAGACAAGCTCCGCGTGATCTACGCTTACGGTTCCGGTTGGGGTACGTGGAACACCCGCGTACAGCCCATCACCATGACTCTGACCGATAAGGAAGGCTATCTTGAGCGTATGGCCGCTGAAAAGCAGGTGTCCTGCATTCCCGACCCCGTCAACCGTGCACCTGCTGTGCCGGAGGGTGAGCGGAACTACATCATGGTGCGCACCGCACAGGATGTATACGAATACAGCCTCGCAAAGAAGAGCTTCCCGATCCTTGTCCACGTTTATGATGAATACTTCCATAAGATCCAGTTGAGCCGCACGGATGAACGCGTCAGCTTCAAGGTTTATGACGAGAGCGTTATCACCATAGAAGGCATCAAGGCCACGATCCAAGGCGTTGGTTCGACCGTCGTTGAAGTGCATTACGGCGATGAACTGCTCAACGTCTTCTACGTAAACATCACCGAGACAGATAAAGAAAAGGATCCTGCCAATCCTCCCGTGGCGTTCGAGCCTGTCTTTGACAGCTACACCATCTATATGGGTGAGCGCGGTACGTACCGTCCTCAGATCCGTGGAAGACTGTGGTTTAGTGACGGCACCTTCAAGGAATACTATGTAGAGGACTCTGACGTGAGCCTGACCTTTACGGGTTATGACACAAGCATGATTGATGTGAGTCCCAAGGGTATCGTGACCGCTATAGCTGTCGGTGAGACCACCGTAACCGTGACTTGCCAAAATCTGTCCTGTCAGGTCAAGATCATTGTCTCGGATAACGAGGAGGACGCTTACTTTAAGATGGGTGATACTCCCGTGATCGACTACACCTGCATTGATTTCACCAAGCCCGAATCCATGGATGCGATCACCGCCGAAAACAGATCCTCCGCATCGCTTGTCTCTGACGGCGTGCAGTTGACGGTTTTGGATACGGGTGCTACGCACGACATGACAGACCCCAGCATACACCTTGGTTACGGCAATTCTTTGACAGCGCTGTTTGCCGAGGATTACGATTACCTGGAGATCACCTATAAGGTGTCTCCCGAGAACTCCAATTACGCGAACCGCCTGCAGATCTTTGTGTGCGCAGGCAACGTGACAAGCCCGACGGCTGACTGCCAGGTTATGAACGTGTTGAAGACAGATGGCGAGTTCCATACCCTGAAGATCAATCTTTCCGGGTTTGCCTGGTGGACAGGATCCATCAATATGCTGCGCATTGACTTCTTCGACTACGCCCTCGGCGGTGACAGCATGGTCATCTCCTCTATCAAGCTGACCAAATAAGAATCTCCCAAAAATTTCGATCCGAACACAGAAAGGACTGTTCCCATGGCTGAACTCAGAGTAAATCCTACCAGAATGGAACTGAAAAAAGTGCAGGCGCGCTATGTCACCGCCCGTCGCGGCCACAAGCTGCTCAAGGACAAGCGCGACGAGCTCATGAAGCGTTTCCTTGAGGTGGTGCGTGAAGACAAGGAGCTTCGCATCCGCGTAGAGGCAGCGCTCGGTCAGGTGCACAATAGCTTCAGCATTGCCAGCGCGGTGAGCAGTCCTCAAATGCTTAAGGAGGCTATGCTGCTTTCCAAAAGGGAAGGACGGTTGGACGTTTCCTATAAGAATCTCATGAGTGTGACCGTACCCGTTTACACCTTGGAGGTGACGGGCGAGGGCGGCTCGGACAGCTATAACTACGGCATGGCCTTCACCTCGGGCGAGTTGGATGCCTCCCTCAGAGAGCTGAACGGGATTTTGGAGGATCTTGTCCGCATGGCGGAGCTTGAAAAAACGACGCAAATGCTCGCGGAGGAGATCGAAAAGACACGCCGCCGCGTCAACGCGTTGGAATATATCATGATGCCCCGTTATCTTGAGACCATCAAGACCATCAAGATGAAGCTGGAAGAAAACGAGCGAGGCAACACGACAAGACTCATGAAGGTCAAGGATATGATGCTGAACGCGCAAAGAGAAGCGCAAAACCATAGCGAGGACGAGGGCTCCGACGAGGCGTGACCGCTTCGGATCGTGTCGCTGAGCGTCCAGAAACACAAAAGCACATAGGCAGGGTGATATATCATTGCCCGACATATGTGCTTTTGCTTTTTATACCCCAAAATATTCTTGATTTTTGCCGTATTATGTGGTATACTGAATATACGAGAATTTTGTCTTTTTTTTTAAGGAGACCGTATGAAATATACATTACATAAACAATATACCCCTGCAAACGACCGTCGGAGTTGCAGAATCATCATCGGAGCGCTCTTGCTTTCGTTGATGCTGGGAACCGTGATGGGCGTTTGGGTATCTGCTGAGACGAATACTGCGGCGACCGTATTGGATTTCAAAGATCCCTCCGCGTCTTCAACCGATGACGTGGTGATCCCACAGGGTGACGTGGTGGCATCCCTGCTGGGAGAAATTCCCGACGAGGAAGTCGGCTACTTGAATACCCACAGCGGATATGCGTTGGTGACCTCCGCTATCCCCACGGATAAGATGCTGGTGCACGTTCTGGAGGACGGTCTGTCGGTTATCGCGTATGCATACAGCTATACCACGGCCGAGGGTGCAACGGTGACGTGGCTTCCCTTCGCGGCGGAAAATACAGCTTATCCTGCCGAGGTCGGCCTTCTGGATTACGATATGGATCTTGATCTGTATCGCGGAACGTTGCCCGGAAGCAAGGGAGATACGGTGGAGATATACTATGCCGCTTCCTTTGTTTTGCCGCAGGATACGGCGCTTTCTATGATCAATGAGGGTTACTTTGCCGCAGAACATCTGGCAGAAAAGATGCGGGATTATGAAGAGCAGTATGCGCTGTGGTTGCCGAAGCATGACCTATATACAACGTATAAGACCGAGCTGGCGGCGTGGGAACTGCAAAAAGCGCTGTACGATGCGTATTGCGAAGCGCAAGGGGCTTTTGATGCATGGTGGCGGGATCATGATGAAAAAGAGGCCGCCATGAATGCGTATCTTGCGCAAAAATCGGCCTTTGAGACTTGGGAGCAGTACAAAAAGGATCTTGCGGCATATGAAGCTTATATGGAGCTTGTACACGCCACTCCCGAGCTCAAGCAGGAATACGAAGCCCGGATGACGGTTGCCATTTCCCAGTTGAACCTCATGAACCGTATGTTTGTCAAGTCTGCGTTGGCATCGGGATCCCCTGCAAGCTTTGCGGACGTGTTGGGCGGAGGCCCCGCTGATTTCATTCTCAGCAATCAGACGATGCTCAAGCAGATAGAGGGCGTCGATTCCGAGGATGTGGATCGGTGTGTGCGAGCAACCTTTGCATTGCGCCGCTTGATCCTCGGCAAAAAAGACGAGAACGGCAACACGCTAAGCGTAGGTTATCAGGAGCTGTCGGATCACGAGGCGCAGTACACCTTCTATATTGAAAACAGGGAAGAGCTGATCTTTTATCTGAATGATCTGTATGATGCCATGATGTCACTTGGCTCGGTGGAATACGTCCAAAAGGAACTGGATGACCGCGGGGCGATGGTTGCATTTAAGAACTTTTTAGCCAATCTTTACGTGCAAAGCCGATTGATGGATGACACCTTGGAATTGGACCGCGATTTAACGTATATGGATACGCCTCTCTGTGAAATGGTCGAGGAAGAGTTGATCTGGGAGGATACGCTGGAAGTCTCTCCCTTGGAGAGCTATCCTCAGCCGCCCTTTACTTCGGATGACGTGCCCGCCGTGGAGTATCCCGGAGAAGCACCGCCAGAGGCACAGGATCCCGGGGATGCGCCTGCGGCCGTTCCGGATCCCGAGACTGCCCCCGAGGAGCCCACACCCGTGGAGGATCCAAAGGACCCGCCCACAGTCGTGGCTGATCCTGGTGAAGCGCCCAAGGCCCCGGACATGACGGAAGCCGAACGCGGACTGTATGAATTGTCGTCAGAAAACGGTTTGACATTGCGTACCGAAGCAGACATGATGTATGGATCGACGGTGTATGTGACCCAGCGCCGCGCCGTCAACGCAGTTTCGGGCAAGCGTTTTACCGTCAAAATGATGGATCACGAGGGCAAGCTCCTGCAAAGCAAGAATCTGGTTTTCGGCACACAATTCTTGGATGTTTTCACGCCGCCCGCGGTGAGCACGAATGACGGATCGGTCTTTACCTTTGTGGGTTGGTCACTGGAGAAAACTCCATTGCCTCAAAATAAGGAACAGCGCTTCCATACGATCTCTATTGATGATGTGGTGATGGCTATGGAGCTGTATCCGGTATACGTGATGTGTCATCATCCCGGCGACGAAGCCACCTGTACCGAGGATCAGACCTGTACCGTTTGCGGAGCAGTGCTGACCCCCGCCTTGGGGCATAATTATGAAGCGACCGTGACGCCCCCCACCTGCACCGAGGACGGTTACACCACCCATACCTGCAATCGATGCGGAGATACCTACACCGACACTCCGACGGAAAAGTTAGGCCACACGGAGGGCAACGAAGCCACCTGTACCGAGGATCAGACCTGTACCGTTTGCGGCACGGTTTTGACCTCCGCCTTGGGACATAATTATGAAGCGACCGTGACACCCCCCACCTGTACCGAGGGCGGCTACACGACGCATACCTGTAGCCGATGCGGAGATACCTACACCGACACCCCAACGGAAAAGTTAGGCCACACGGAGGGCAACGAAGCCACCTGTACCGAGGATCAGACCTGTACCGTTTGCGGCGCAGTACTGACCCCCGCCTTGGGGCATAATTATGAAGCGACCGTCACCGATCCCACCTGTACCGAGGACGGTTACACCACCCATACCTGCAATCGATGCGGAGATACCTACACCGACACTCCGACGGATAAATTAGACCACACGGAGGGAGACGCGG
>JAGASP010000073.1 GCA_017621695.1 Clostridia bacterium | reverse complement strand
CGAACAGGTCGGTCTCGGTCTCGTCGTGCATGGTGGTCTCCATGATGCCCGCTCTTGCACCGCCGATGCCTGCGATGTAGGCCAGAGCAATATCGTATGCCTTGCCGGTAGCGTTCTGCTCCACAGCGATGAGGCAAGGAACGCCCTTACCTGCCATATACTGACCGCGAACGGTGTGGCCGGGTCCCTTGGGGGCAGCCATGAACACGTCAATGTCAGCGGGGGGAACGATCTGCTTGTAGCGGATGTTGAAGCCGTGCGCGAAGGCGATGGCCTTGCCTGCGGTCAGGTTGGGCTCGATGTCCTTCTTGTACATATCAGCCTGCGCCTCGTCGTTGATGAGGATCATGATGATATCAGCAGCCTTGGTAGCCTCGGCAACGGTCATGACGGTAAATCCGTCCTTCTCTGCTACGGGCCAGGACTTGCCGCCCTTGCGCAGACCGATGATAACGTTGCAACCGGAATCGCGGAGGTTGAGTGCGTGAGCGTGACCCTGAGAGCCGTAGCCTACGATCGCGATCACCTTACCGTCGAGCTTGGACAGATCACAGTCCTTCTCATAATACATTTTTGCCATAGTTAAATTCTCCTTTTTCTTTGGTTTCATCATAAATGGTTTCCTGTCCGCGCTCCAGCGCCACCGAGCCTGTACGGACAAGCTCCATGACCTCAAACTCTTCGAGGATCTTTTCTATACCTTCGGTTTTGGACTCCCCGCCTACAACGGCGAGGGTCAGCGTACCGACGGAGACGTCAATGATGTTGGCGCGGAAAATGTTGGCGATCTGAATGATGGCGTTCCGCGTGTCGTTGTCGGGGGTGCGCACCTTGTAGAGCACCAGCTCGCGACGAATGGATTTTTGCGGGGTCAAAAGCTTGACGGAATGCACGGGAAAGAGCTTTCTCAACTGATTGGAGAGAAGTCTTGCGTGATCGTCGTCGGCCATGACCTCAATGGTAATACGGGAGGTATTGGGGAGATCCGCCGTACCCACCGCCAGGGATTCGATGTTGTAGCCCTTGCGGGAAAAGAGACGGGAGATCTGGGACAGGACGCCTGCTTCGTTGTCAACCAGGACGGCCAGTATTTGTTTTTTCATTTCTTCCATGTGATCCTTTTCCCCCTTAGCAAATGATAAACTGTGTAATGTGGCTGCCGCCGCCCACCATGGGACGCACCATTTCATCTGTCTCGATGGCACAGTCGATGACGTAGCCGTGACCGCAGGCTTTCGCCTCCTCGATGGCCTCGCGCAGCTGCTCTACGGTGCTGACACGCTTGCCGGACAGGCCGTAAGCCTCGGCAAGCTTGACAAAATCGGGTGCACGGTTCAAGTCTGTCTCAGAGTAGCGCTTATTGTAGATGAGGGTCTGCCACTGGTGCACCATACCCAAGGTCTTGTTGTTGAAAACAAAGGTGATGATGGGGATACCGTAGGCCTGCACGGTAGCCAGCTCGTTGCAGTTCATGCGGAAGCTGCCGTCGCCCGTGATGTGGATCACCGCCTTGTCGGGGTTGCCCACCTTGCCGCCGATGGCCGCGCCCAGGCCAAAGCCCATGGTACCGAAGCCGCCCGAGGTGAGCAACTGACCGGGATAATCAAAGTGGAAGTGTTGAATCGCCCACATCTGGTGCTGACCCACGTCGGTAGAAACGATGGTATCCTCGGGCATCAGCTCCGCAATGGTGGAAAGCACCTGCTTGGGTGTGAGAGTTTCCCCGCCCTCCTCATAGACGGTTTCACGAGGTAGGGACAGGATGCGCTCGGTCCAGGCATCATGCTTCAGCTCGGGGAGCTTTTCGTTGAGGATGGTCAGCACGCGCTTGGCATCGCCTACGATGTGATGGTCGGTTTTGACGTTTTTGTTGATCTCGGCGCGGTCAATGTCGATCTGCACGATCTTGGCCTGCTTTGCAAAGGAATTGGGGTTCAGCGCCACGCGATCCGAGAAGCGGCAACCAACGGCGATGAGCAGGTCACAGGAGGCACAGGCGAGGTTGGATGCCTGAGAGCCGTGCATACCGATCATGCCCGTGGCCAAGGGATTTCGTCCCTCAATACCGCCCGCGCCCATCATGGTGATGGCGGTAGGCGCGTCGATACGGCGGATAAACTCGTCCATCTCTGCCTTGGCTCGTCCACGAACCACACCGCCGCCGCAAATGACCAGGGGCTTTTCGGAGGCCTTGATCATATCTACCAGACGGTCTATATCAGCGGCATCGGGTTCGGGGGCTTTGAAGTTATTGGAGGAACGTGCCATCAGGGCAGCGAGACGGCCGTTGGCCTTATGGAGCTTACGGGGCAGAGGCTCATACTCAGCGGTCTCAGCGGTGACGTTTTTCAAAATGTCAATGAGCACGGGACCGGGACGGCCGCTCTTGGCAATGGCGAAGGCCTCGCGGATGATATCGGCCAGCTTGGTCACGTCCTTGACGAGATAATTGCACTTCGTGATGGGCATTGTAATACCCGTCAGGTCAACCTCCTGGAAGGAATCCTTACCGATGAGACCATCCGCCACGTTACAGGAGATGAACACAACGGGAGAGGAGTCCATATAAGCGGTGGCGATGCCCGTGGTCAGGTTGGTCGCACCGGGACCCGAGGTCGCAAAGCAAACGCCGACCTTACCCGTGCTTCTGGCATAGCCGTCGGCCGCGTGGGATGCGCCTTGCTCATGTGCTGTGAGCACGTGCTTGATCTGATCTTTATAATCATACAATTCGTCGTATACGTTGAGGATGGTGCCGCCGGGGTAGCCGAAAATCGTATCGACTCCCTGCTCCAGAAGGCATTCCATGAGGATTTTTGCACCTTTCATTTGCATGGGTTGGTTCTCCTTTTAAATAACGATAGCCCCACGATCCGAAAGCTGACCGTGGGGCTTGCATATCTTGTACAGTTCCAATCTAATGATGCCTCGGTTTCGGATGATAACTCAAACTTCCTAAATCATTATACGGAACTGCTCATGCATCTCTTGGCACAGCTTTGAGCATTATTCTTTGCGGCTACAAGCAGAAGGCCGAGTAGAATAATGCTGAGAATCAGTATGCTGTTAAGTGCAAGCACGAGCATCATGATGTTACCTCTTTACCGAAAATCGCGTTTTTGCGCGAACGAAATAAACACGCTAATTGTATCACACTTGTGATGCTTTGTCAAGGGGGATTTTTCAAATTTCTTTGAATTTTCGCAAGTTTTTTAGAAAAAGGCCGTATCGTTTTGCAAGTTTTTTCGCTTCAAAATGCAAATTTACGCTTTGGAAGCATCTTCCGAGGAAATACCCACCACATGATCCACAGGCATGGCGAAGGCGATGCCCTGTCCCGGTGTTTTCAGACCCACCGAGCGGTAGAGTGCCTTCAGAATATCATCGCGGATCTCTGTGGGAACAAGGATCATAACCATCTCTTTTTCGGGGGTCACGGTGATTTCAAAGCGCTTTTCGGCCTCTTTGTTCGCCGTACCGCGGGCGTGAATGACCGTGCCTCCGCGTGCGCCGAACTCCTTGGCAGCATCCATCACAGCCTCGCTGTAGCCTGCATTGACGATGCAGAAGATCACTTCATGCTGGTAGTTACTCATATCCATACCTCCGATTATGCCTGTGTGTTCGACAGGAATTGGTAGATGGCCACGCCGACGGTACCGGTCATGGGCGTGGTAAAGGCAATGCCTTTGCCGTTTTTGATGGTTTTGAATTTTTGTTCAAGCGCCGCAAGTGCTTCTGCGACACGCTCCTCGCGGATCACGCTGAAAATGACTGCCTTGTCGGTTTCCACAAGTCCGAGATAGTGTAGCGTCTCCTTGGATGCAGTTCCCTCCGCATTGGTGATCAGCTGCATATTGACCTCAAAGGATTGCAGAAAATCGGCATAAAACTCCGCTTTGTTGCGGTTGACCACCGTCACAAGCAGGCTCAGCTTACGGGGGGCGGACATACGCTCCCCGGGCGTGGTTTCTTTCACGGAAACAGAGGGTTCTTTCTTACGAATCAATTTTGCCATCAGGGTTACCTCCGTTACATGAAATCAATGATCTGCTCGTCATCGGCGTTGAGGATACGACGCATCGCGATCTTATCCTGTACCTTCTTTGTCACTACGGCACGGAAGCCGAGGAGCTGGATGGTGATGAGTGGCGTCATAGCCACCATGGTCACGATCCCGAAGGCGTCACTCATGACCTTGGCCTCGCCCTGAAGGACACAGCACACACCGACGGCAAACGGAAGAATAAAGCTGGATGTCAAGGGGCCGCTGGCGACACCGCCCGAGTCAAACGCGATAGCGGTATACAGACCGGGGACGAAGAAGGAAAGTCCCAAGGAAACAAGATAACCGGGGATCACATAATAGAGAATGCTGAAATCCAAGACGATACGGAGCATCGAAAGCCCCAGCGAAATGCCCACACCAACAGACAGGGCGATCATCATGGATTTTTTACTGACGGTACCGCTTGTGATATCTTCGACCTGCTTGTTCAGAACGTGCACGGCAGGCTCGGCCAGAACCACCACCATGCCGATGATAAAGCCAAAGCCGATGACAAACGCGGGATGATTCCCTGCCAGCTCTGTGCCCATTTTATATCCGATGGGAACAAAGCCGATCTTCACGGCGGTGAGGAAGACCACGAGGCCGATATACGTATAAAAAATACCAACGGCGATCTGCAAAAGACGTTTTTTGGGAAGCTTCAGGCAAACGATCTGCAGAATGACAAAGAAAGCAATGATGAGTCCGAGCGCGATAGCCACCTCCTTGAAGGTGTGCAAAACCGTATGCCCAAGAGCCGAGCCCAGACCCGCCTGCACCGAATAATTGGGAACGGCATAGCTCATGTCTCCGCTGGCGGTGATACCGAGAAGCATGACGGCAAGGATCGGGCCGATGGAACACATGGCGATGAGGCCGAAGCTGTTCTCGCCCACGTTTTTACCACCCATCGTTGTAGCAATACCCACACCGAGCGCCATGATAAAGGGTACGGTAATGGGGCCTGTGGTCACGCCGCCGGAATCAAACGCAAGCGGCAGAAAATCGGTATTTTCATTGATGATGACCAGTGCCGTCAGCATAAACAGCACCATATAGAAAAACAGGAGCAAGGATGACAAGGGTTTATGGGTTGCCATTTTGATCACCGAAATGATCAAAAAAAGCCCCACACCGATGCCTACGGTAACGATCAACAGCGTCCCGTTGAGCACCTCTCCCACCTGATTGGCCAACACCGACAGGTCAGGCTCAGCAACCGTAATGAGCAGCCCCATCGCAAAGCAGACGACCAATAGGATGGGAAGGTTGCCCGATTTGGTCAGACCCGAGCCGATCTGCTCGCCCATCGGAGTCATAGCCAGGTCAGCGCCCATATTAAAGAGGCCGATGCCGAGAATCAGGGCAAATGCGGATGCAACAAAAACGCCCATTTCAAGTCCCGTGAAATTCACGAGGGGCGTCAGATTCAAAAGCAGCACGATGGCGGCTACGGGAAGCACCGAAACGAGGGCTTCCTTGATTTTAGAGAGGAGGATCTTTGCCACGAGAGGCTCCTTTCATATGCTGATTTGTACATATATATTATAACATGGATTTTTGCACCGTGCAAGATGGCAAAACGGAGAAAAACAATTTTTTGTGGACATGGTTTTAGACATAAGTGATAATTCCCTGCATTGATATGGCCGTGTGGGTCTTATGCGGAGAAAAAGAATTTTGCTGTAGGTGATGAAACGGTAAATTGTTGTTTAGGCGGCAGTGCCGCCGGCCAACGCTCGCGTGACACTCTTCAAAGCGAGGGTGTATCACCCGATGGGCAGTATAGCGGCAAATTGTTGTTTATGGGCTTATGACCAACTTAGCCGTAGGGGAGGCCCTGTGTGGCCTCCCGCCAAAAAGATTGTTGACCCACAAGGGTTTTGTCGATGTCGGGACGACGGGCGACCACATAGGGTCGCCCCTACGGGTTTTCGTTAATCCTCCGCTAAACAACAATTTACAAGACTAAGATCTTGTCGGGTGATGCACCTTCCCTACGGAGAGAGTCACGCGAGCGTTGGCCGCGGGCACTGCCCGCTAAACAACAATTTACCAAACTCACCTTTATCCCATATTTCAAAACAGCCCGACGGCACACCGTCGGGCTGTTACATTTCATTTACCGATTTTCAATGTCCACGTAAGGTCTCGCCTTGGCGATACACTTGTATCCGGGACGGATGATCTTGTTGGAAGTCAGGTATTCCTCCATACGGTGCGCGCACCATCCCGTCACGCGGGCAATGGTGAAGAGGGGAGTATACATCTCCACGGGAATATCCAGCATACGGTAGACAAGACCGGAATAAAGATCCACGTTCGCACACATATCCCCTGTTGTGCCCTTATAGGCGCGGAACAGGTCGGGCGTGATACGTTCGATAGATTCCAGCAGCTCGAAATCCTCGCCGAAGCCCTTATCGTATGCCAGCTTGCGCGCGTACTTTTTCAGCATGACCGCGCGAGGATCGGACTTGGTATAGACAGCGTGACCCATACCGTAGATGAGACCGCTTCCGTCACCCACCTCACCCTTCAGGATGCGGTAAAGGAAGGATGTCAGCTCGTCTTCGTTGTGAGGATCGTCCACGTTTTCCTTGATGCAATCAAACATCTGCTGTACCTTCAGGTTTGCGCCACCGTGACGCGGGCCTTTGAGAGCGCCGATACCTGCGCTGATCGCGGAATAGGTATCGGTTCCCGAAGAGGAGAGAACGCGGGTAGAAAACGTCGAACAGTTACCGCCGCCGTGTTCCGCATGAATGACAAGGCATACGTCCAGAAGATGGGCTTCCTCCTCGGTGTAATTCTTGCGAGAACGAAGCACGCGAAGGAAATTCTCGGCAGTAGACAGCTCGTCGCGGGGATTATGGATGGTCAAAGACTTATTGAAGAAAGCGCTGCGATACACCGCGTAGGACTGGGCGGCAATGACGGGCAGGCGCGCTACCAGCTCCATAGACTGGCGCAGCATATTCTCAAGAGAAAGTCCGTCGGGATCGGGATCATATGCATAGAGCGACAGCACGGAGCTTTGGAGCTTATTCATGATAGAGGACGAGGGAGCCTTCATAATAATGTCTTCGGTGAAGCGCGGAGGCAGACGGCGAAGGGTTGCCAACACGTCGTTAAACTCTGTGAGCTCGTCCTTCGAGGGAAGATTTCCGAAGAACAAGAGGTAGGCACATTCTTCAAATCCGAAGCGTCCTTCGGCAGTAAAATGCTCGATCAGATCGCGGATATCATAGCCGCGGTATTCCAGAACGCCTTCGACGGGGTATTTTTCACCTTCACTGACCACATAACCGTGGGCGTTACCTACCTTGGTGACACCTGCGGTGACACCCGTACCGTCAGGCTCACGGAGACCGCGCTTGACGCGATAACCGTCAAACGCAGAGCGAGGAATATCATAAGCGGAACGAGCGGTAGAAAGGAGATGGTCAAACTCCTTCCCTGCGCGTTCTTCTCTTTCTATTTGCTCCCGAGGCTCGGGGGGGATTTGATTGGAAAATTGCACGAATATATCCTCCTTGTAAAGGAATGTTGTCTCCCAAACATAAAGGTTGGGAGAATATCTTTTATTATTATATCACACGTTTGACAATTTTGCAAGAGGTTAGAGAGAAATATTCAAAATTTTTCTTTTGCCGGGGGATTTTGGCGAAATTTTGAAGCGAATTTGAATTCCAGGTACAAAAAACTTGAGAGACCGCATGGGCGATCCCTCAAGCAACTATGCTTATGCATCACAAATATTCCTTATGGCTGTTCCCCGCAGGATCTGCCTTATAGGCCTCATAGCTTGTCCAGATGATCTCGGCGATCTCGTCGGGGGTACGGGACGTTGAATCTACGATGAGATTAAAATTATTCCAATCGTAGTAGTCAGCGCCGGCGCCGTAGAACTGAATAAAGCGTTGCTGCTCTACCTTGCTTCTCGCTTCAAGCTCCTCATAAATCTCGCACTCGGAGCATGGCTCGCCGGGACGGGGGTCGATGCCCACACGACTGGCGGCCACGCAGGGATCCACGGTGACGTAGACCTTGAAGGTATCGGGAGCAAAAAACCACGCCATGCGGGAATCAAAGATCAGGTTCTCGCCCTGCTCCCGCATACGGATGGCCACCTCGCGGGTACGGTCGTCGATCTTTTTGTCCTCGGTAGGATCTCCCACGCAACGCTGGTTATATTCAAGAATGCTGATACCGGCTTCCTGCGCCAGTTCTCTCATGATGTTGCCCGTAGAATAATAGGTGTAGCCGTGCTTTTCAACGAGGATCTTAGCCACGGTGGACTTACCGCTGCCCAAGCGGCCTGTGATGGTGATATGCATGGTGTTGTCTCCTTATACTTGTGGTCTGAAAATCAAAGGTTGGATTCGATATTGACTTTGCCAATACGCTTTTTCATCTTGCGCAGATCCTTGAGCATCTTGAAGGTATCGCTGAAGACGTGTACCTTGGACTCGCGGTGGTTGATGACCTTGACGGGAATCTCCTTGATTTTCATACCGAACTTGGAAGCCCAAAGGATGGCCTCGAAGTCGAAGGCAAAGCCGTTGACCTCGCAACGGGGGAAAATCTTATGCACGGCATCGTGACGGAAAGCCTTACAGCCGCACTGGGAATCCGAGAGCTTAAAGCCACCCACGAAGCACAGCACCTTGATATAGATCTTGGAGGCCAGCTTGCGGATGAAGGTATATCCCTCGTAGCCGTCACCCGAGAGATTACGGGAGCCGATGACCATATCCGCTTCGGGGGTCTCCACAAAAGCATCGTACACGCGCTTGATCACGTCGGTGCCGTAGGCCAGGTCGGCATCGGTGAACATAACGATATCTCCCGTTGCCTCCAGAACAGCGGTGCGCACAGCACAGCCCTTGCCTTGGTTGACGGGATAACCCACCACGCGAACATTGGGAAGCTGCATTTCCTCTACGATCTTATCGCAGCCATCCTTGGAGCCGTCGTTGGAAAAGAGAATCTCATAATCCTCGAAGGTTGCGGACATATACTCGTGCAGCGTTTTAGCGGTATCGGCAATGATACTGCTTTCGTTATACATGGGAATACAAAGGGAGATTTTCATAGTGACATCCTTTCGGGTTGTATTTTTTGGTATATATAGAAATCAAAGGTAACGGGCGTTTGGAGGCGATCACAGCTTTTGAGTTTTTCATGATCCCCGGGGCTTGTGCGCCAATAATAAGGGGTCATGGAGAACAGCGCTTCCATTTTTTCCCGATCCTCTACGGTGATCTCAAAGGATACGGTATGCTTTTCAAGAAGCGTAAACTCCTTCCCTTCCACGGGAAGATCACGGCGACCTTCGTTGAGATAGGGGTCGTCGTAGATGACTTTTTTCAGTCCCAACAGGTGGTCTTCTCCTGCCCCCGCGACGATCAGAATGCCGTGGGGCTTGAGCACGCGGGCGTATTCCGTGGGGGCACACGGTGCAAAAATATTCACGACCGCATCAACACATTGGTCACGCACAGGCAACTCAAACACGCTCCCTACCGCATAAAGCGTTTGGGAGGGATTGTCGCCTCGGGAACGTCTGGCCGCTTTGGCCGCGGCATCCACGGCGAATTTGGAGAGATCAAAGCCAGCGACGGCATAGCCGTCGGCCGCGATGAGATTGGTGTAGTACCCTTCTCCGCAACCGGCATCCAGCACGGTTTTACCGTTTGGCAAATACCGCTTGACAAGATCACACAACGCCTTTGCCGCGGGTGCGTAATATCCTGCCGAAAGAAACGCCGTACGGTATCTGACAGCCTCCTTGGCATCCCCACCGCCGCTATGCTTGGGAGCAAGCGGCAGATATCCGCCACCGCCTCCGTCAAAGCAATGGGTTCTGCTGCCACAGCAAAGCAAGCTTTGGTGATTGTCGGAAATGCGGAGGCTCCCACCGCAAACAGGGCAGACCAGCACGTCCGACACAAGGGTTTGATGCAGTTCACGACTCAAGTCGGGCATGGTTACCTCCCTGTAAATGGCATAATAATATATTATACACCAAGTAGCGCGTTTTTTCAATACAATTTTTAATTTTTTTCAGAAATTACAGGTGCATTTGTATTTTTCCCGAGAATGCTCAATTCAAACCAGAAGGTCGAGCCTGCACCAAGCTTACTTTCCACACCGTACGTCGTGTTATGCTGCTCCAAAATCTGTTTAACGATAGCAAGACCCAGACCCGTGCCCACCATCGCGCGGCGGTGCACTTTATCGATCTTATAATAGCGATCCCAGATCAGGGGGATCTGATCAGCCGGAATGCCCGCGCCGCTGTCGGTCACCGAGATACGGACTCTGCCCGTCTCACGGATCACCGTTTGGGTCACGCGAACCAATTTGTCGTCTCCCGTGTAATTGATCGCGTTATTGATCAGATTATATACCACCTGCAGGATCATGGTCTGATCTGCCAGCACGTCTACTTGGGTATCGTACGAAAACTCCACGCGATAGCCATCCTTCTGGGTCAGCTTTTCATAGCGCTCCATGACCCTCTGCACCACTCCCGTCAGATCAAAGGGGGTCAGATCCAGCCTGCGGGTGCCTGCCTGCAGCTTGGACAGATCCATCAGATCATTGACAAGATTGGAAAGCCGCTGGGTCTCATCAATGATGACCTGCACGTTTTCGGGGGTGTTCTCGCCCGGCAGATCGCGCATCACCTCACTGTAGCCGATGATCATGGTCAGCGGCGTGCGCAGGTCGTGGGAAATGTTGGCGATCAATTCCTTCTGGAGGTTGTCGTTTTTGGAAAGCTCCTCAGATGCGTGGGTCAGGGATTCCGACAGCTCCATTACCTCGCGGTAGCCCGTCACCTCAAAATCCGCATCGTACTCCCCTTGCGCCAGCCGCTTGGCTGCGCTGTTCATTTTTTGAATGGGGACGGAGATATTTTTGGAAATGAGGAAAGCTAAGATCATCGCGCCGATCAAGAGGATGACGGCGATCATCCAGAACTGTGTCTCCAGCGTATCCACCATGGAGCTGAGGGGCATCAATTCGGAATTCAGAAGGATGATATACTCCGCTCCATCGGGATCCGTCGCGAGACGGACATGAACCGTATTGACACTGTTTCTGGAGATCTTTCCCCACGTATGCTCTCTGTCGGGAGGACCGTTTTCTCCCATCCACATATTCATTTCCTCGGTGTCCCCGGGTCTGATCTGATGGGTATAGACACCTCCGCCCTCGACCGCTTTATTATAAAGATACGTCAAAAACTTCTCCGATACACGGTGGATCAGACAATCCCCCAGCACTTCCATGCTGGCGACCTGATACAAGCGGTCACCTCTGATGCGGAAAACACGGGAACAGATGTCATATTCTCTTCCGAATTCCTCAACAACATCAGGCAATTCTTGGGGGTTGTCCCGAACCGTGTGGAGAAGGGCGTAATCCGCCATATCCAGCTCGCGGTATTTGGTCTCGCGGTAAAAATAGTTCAGAAGGCCGATCTGGAAGATCCAGACGACGATCAGAATAAACAACGTAAAAAAGGCCAGAAAGCCAAACAGCTTCGCCGAGATACTGACCCCGGGACGTCTTGCGGCCTTTTTGGGTTCATGCATCGGGTTGTTTGACATATCCGACCCTCCTTACTCACATACGGTTGTCTGCTTCAGATTCCCTCAAAGCGATATCCGACACCGCGCAGTGTCACGATATACCCTGCATAGGGACCGAGGCTCTTTCTCAAAAGCTTGATATGTGTATCGAGTGTGCGGGCGTCGCCGTAGAAGTCATATCCCCATACCTCGCTGATGAGCTTTTCACGGGACAGAGCGATATTGCGGTTTGCCAGCATATAGAAAAACAGATCGTATTCCTTGGGCGACATATCCACGCGCTCACCGTTCACATAAACGATGCGTGCCGTAACGTCCGCCTTCAAGCCGCCGCCATCCATTTCGATGACGTGATTGGGCTCGCGGACGGGTGCTTGCGTTGCGCGATTGACGCGCTTCATGACAGCATCCACACGGAGCATGAGCTCCTTAGGAGAAAACGGCTTGACCACATAATCGTCAATACCGACCTCAAAGCCATTGATCTTATCATACTCCTCCCCGCGGGCAGAGAGCATGATGATGGGCGTTTGGGTAATTTTGCGAATTTCCCGGCAGGCAGAAAAGCCGTCCAATTCAGGCATCATGATATCCATGATGATAAGATCAAAGGTTTCATTTCGGCAAAGGCGCACGGCCTCCATGCCATCCCCTGCTTCGGTCACCTCGTGACCTTCAAATTCAGCGTATTTTTTGATAATAGAGCGAATGCGGCTCTCATCATCCACAACCAGAATATGGTACATAGCGTTTTTCCTTTCTTGAGAAATGCCCGTGCGTTTCACAGGATGTCGTTACGCGGCGGATTTTTGGGAGGAATCATTTTCCTTCAGGTAATCGGGAACAAACTCCTTCAAGATCAATTCCACCGTCATTTTTTTCTTGTTTCGGTAAATTTCAAGCTCTACAGCATCCCCGACGGCGTAGCTTTGGATCACACCGGAAATGTCACTGCTCGTCTTGACCTCGACCCCTTCGACCGCGAGGATCAGGTCGCCGTATTGCAAAACATCGGACGTGGACTCATATACATAAGTGCCCGTATACGGAGAATTGAAATAATAAAATGCGGTCTGTGTGCTCGTAACGTCCACCAAGGTCAGTCCCGTGTCCACACGGCCTCGGACGTAGCGGTGCTCCATCAACTCACAAGCGATTTGGTAAGCGGTATCCACGGGAATGGCAAAGCCCAGACCCTCGATCTCCTCTGAGGACATCTTGGCATTTACGATACCCACAAGCTCTCCCGCCATATTGAAAAGGCCGCCGCCGGAGTTACCGGGGTTGATGGGCGCGCTGATCTGCAAGAGGGTCATGTCATGGTTATCAATGCTGATCTGGCGTTCGGTGGCGCTGACGATGCCCTCGGTGACAGAGCCGCCGAGAGATCCCAAGGGATTACCGATGGCGATCACATCCTCCCCGGGAACAAGGTCAAAGCTTGCGCCCAGCGTAGCAACGGTCAGCTCGGTATCCTCCGCATTGATCCAAAGGATGGCAATATCGGTTTTTTCATCCGTACCCACCAGCATAGCCTGAAACGTCTTGCCGTGGTTCAGACGCACCGTAATGCTGTCCGCGCCGTCAATAACATGATGATTGGTAATGATATATCCGTCTTTGGAAATGATTACGCCGCTGCCTGCACCGCTCGTGATATATTGTCCTACCCAGCTGGATTGAACGAGCGTTTCGGTAGAGATCTCCACGACCGATGCGGCCACACGATCCACCACCGTCGGAATGGTCAGTCGGCTGTCTCCTGCCGAGGTGAGGACCTGTCCGTTTTTATCATAGGCAACATCGGCTTTGCCGTCGCCATCCGCATCGACGCGTTGGGCAGGCTTTTTGATAAGATCTTCCGGATCCGTGGGGAGCTGCTCCGGGAGGGGCTCCCAAGCCGTAACCTCCGTGAAAACATCCGGGAAGGAGGATTGGGTCTCGCCTTCCTCAGCCGACGTTTCCGAAGGCTCTGCCTCGGGCTCGGTACCTTCTGCAATGATAAAGTTCGATGCCGTGCCGGGAATTTCATTGGTTTCCTCGTTGGATTTTTCGGGAATATCGTTATCTGTTTGTTTACTTCCTGTCAGCATGGCGACCCATGCGCCCAAAAAGCAACAGCCCATGAGAAGGAACACGGATGCGATCACGCACACCGAGATGATAACCTTCCGTCCTACGCCATTTCCCTCGGGCGCGCGATAAGGTGCGTACCTGCAACCATGCCCTCCCTCGGGTGTCGTGTATGACTCTCCTTCGGGAGTCCCATTCTGAATAAACGCATAGCTCTGTTGCGGAGCAGTCTCATTCTGCTCGCCTTCGGGTGTGGATGATGATGCTTGCCGAGAAGCCGCACCGTCGTTTGCTTGCGTGCTTTCTTCCCTGTTTTGATCCTGCCGTTCGGCGTCAAATTCGTTCATGCAAGAATCCTCCGTTTGGTTTGATGCTAATATTATACATTTTCAATGTGACCGTTTCTTGAAAATCGCGGCATAAACGTTTGAATCTTCTTGAATGTTCCGTAATTTAACGTTTTGAACGGTCACACGACTTCAGGGCTTGGTTTCCACCATGATGAAGAAGGGAGACGTTGGGGAATTGATGATCTTGACAAGAGTCGCGCAGACCTTATATTTACTGATACCCGAAAGATAGTCGAGGATCATTTGTCCCTCGGCGTCTCCCTCCTTATGGCCGGGATAGACGGCGATATTCAGAATCGCGTCTTTATCCATGAGGGAGATGGCATCACGGATGGCCGGAAGCGTGGTCTCGCGGAGAGTGGTAATGGCTTTATTTCCTCCGGGCAACCAACCGAGGTTGAACATCCCCGCCTTGAAGGGAACGTCCACGTATTTTTTGACGTTGGAGTGGGAGTCCAGAATGAGCTGATAGTTATCGGGACAGCCCGATTTTACCAGCAATTCCTGCGTGGAGGACAGGGCTTGCTCCTGGATATCAAATGCGTACACAAAGCCGTGGGGGCCTACGGTCTTGGACAGAAATTCGGTGTCATGGCCGTTGCCCATGGTAAAGTCTACGGCGATATCCCCTTCTCGGAGATGTTTTAAAATAAAATGCTTATGCAGGTCGAGCAGGTCGATCATATAGGTCTCCTTATTTATTGTGAATATCCGATCTCAAAAATTTAATGGCACGCTCCACGGCATCCTTGGAGTTATACCAGGGCTCCTGGTCGTAGCGGTAGTCGAACTTTTTACAGAACCAGCTCACGTCCTCGGTAAGGGTCTCCATATATCCGTTGACCACCTTGTCGCAAGCACCCACAAACTGTGCAAGGCGCTTCTTTCCAAGGCGCTTTTGGCCATATTCCAAAAGACGGCGGTAGTGCGGCAGACAGAAATACGGCTGGGCATCCAGCTTGGCGGGGAAATCCTCGTCGCTGTCCCAAAGATACACCACCGTTTCCAACATATGTTCAAAATGATAGCTGATGCGCTTGCAAACGTAGCAGTCCCCTTCCAAGGCCGAGATGCGCTTGACGGGCTTGCTGCCGGGTGCACCGAGTACGCTTTCCTTGATGTCTCCCTGCAATTCCTTCAGGTGACTTTCCAGGGTCAATGCCATGCCGAGGCGGTTTTTGCGAACGAACATCAGATCGTAATGCAGGCGGCAAAAGCCTTGTTCATTGGTCTTGATGCGGCAATCGGGCTCCATCATGGATGCGCCGAGAATGAGATCCAACTCATTCTCTTCCAGCTTGCGGTAAATGGCGCACAAGGGGCATCCGCAGGCATGGTCATCGCGGGAGGCTTCAAACGCCTCGTTGACGGGTATGGTATAAATTTGTTCCATATTTTTATCCTTTTTTTGATATTTTTAGGTCAAAATGATTGCAATTCAGAGAAAAATCGTGTATAATGATACTATACCATATTTCGAAAAAAATTGCAAGAGCTGTTTGAAAGATTTTAAAGATGACCTTTAAACGGAGGATTCCATGACCCTATATACCCTTGAAGAATTCGCAACACATCTGACCCGCGCCTTCGCATCTTACCGCCCCCGTGTGGTCTACGACACGACCGATAAGGGCGAGAACACCGTGGAATTTCTGGTACCCAACCCAAACGAACCAAGGTTTTCGATCTCCCTGCAAGCCAAGGGCTCGCAAAAATGGGTGGAAGCCTGTACACTTTGGTTTGGGCAGGCCGAGTTCTCGGGGCGGCTGGATCCCGATATGGCCATATCGGCCATTGAGACCATCCTTTCCGACGAGGTCGTGGCGATCCTGCGTTATAAAAACGAGGCCGCATATGACGATCACCGTCTCGCCGGGAATCAATGGTTATTTCAGCTCACCGACGACGAGGATGATGACAGCGAGGCTTTGGAGAAAATGAAGCGCAAGCTCGCCTCCCCGCCCTCTTTTACGGATAAGCTGAACGGAAAAATGCTGGGTGTTTTTGAAATCTTCTCTTGGAGCGAGGCCGAACTGATTCGACGCTGATCCACTTTTCAATCATTCCATCAACAAAGGAGAACATACCATGAAATTAACTTTTCTCGGCACGGGTGCCGCCGACTGGGACATCAATGCCTACGTCCCCGGGGCGTTTCACCGCCGCTTTTCCTCGGCTCTCATCAATGACGATCTGCTCATTGATCCCGGCCCTCATATCTTCCATTTCTGCGAGCAGAACGGCACTCCCGATTTGCTGGATGGCGTCAGAAATATCATCGTCACCCACTCCCATGGGGATCATTTCACCCCCGAGACCGTGGCAAGGCTCTGCGTAGGCAAGGACTGTACCGTCTGGGCGGATCCCGCCTGCAAGCGCAAGCTGATCCGTGTGCTAGGGGAGGAGATTGCCGAAAAGATCAACTTCGTGGAGACGAGACGCAACCGCGACTATGAGATCGGGGGCTACAAGGTCACCTCTCTGCGCTCCAATCACGCCACCGAGGATCCCGATGAGGATACCCGCCTGTATCTCATTGAGGAGAACGGCCGCATTCTCTATTACGGCTGCGATTCGTCTTGGATTCCTACAGTGTCTTGGAACGTCATCCGCGAAAAGCCTGTCAACGCCATGGTGCTGGAGCTGACCTGCGGCGAGACCGCCACCTACGACTGGCGCATCTTTGAGCACAACACCCCCGAGATGCTGGAAATCATGCTCACCATGTTCCGCAAGTATAACCTCTTCGCCCCCGACGTAAAGTATTACGTCTCCCACCTGGCGCGGACACTTCACACTGATCATGAGGGGCTTGTGAAGTATCTGGAGCCTATGAACGTGACCCCCGCATATGACGGTCTGACCATTGAAATTTGATCATAACCTCTAAAAACTACACATAAAGGAGAAAAACCGATGGCTGAAAAAATCTTAAATGTAACCGTATGGAACGAATTCCGTCACGAACGATTTGAGGAGGCCTGCAAGGCCATCTATCCCGACGGTATTCACGGACTGATCAAGTCCTTTCTCGATCCCGATCCCACGTTGAACGTCCGTCTCGCCGCGCTGGACGACCCCGACCAGGGTCTGCCCGACGAGGTACTGAACAACACCGACGTACTGCTCTGGTGGGGACACATGGCGCACCACGAGGTGGACGACGGTCTTGTGGAGCGCATCCGCCAGCGTGTCTACATGGGCAAGATGGGTCTGATCGTTCTTCACTCGGGTCACCACTCCAAGGTGTTCAAGCAAGTGGTGGGTACCAACGGCAACCTCTCCTGGGGACGCGACCAGAACGAGATCATGTGGAATCTGCTCCCCGCTCACCCCATCGCCGCAGGCATTCCCGATCATTTTGAGTTGTTTGAGGAGCTGTACTGTGAGCCCTTCTACGTGCCTCAGCCCGACGAGCTGGTCTTCGGCGGCTGGTTTGAGGACGGCTTCATTTTCCGCGCGGGTCTGTGCTACTACCGCGGTGCGGGCAAGGTATTCTACTTCCAGCCCGGTCACGAGTTCTGCCGCTCCTACTACAACCCCTACGTCCAGCGCATCATCTGCAACGCCGTCAAGTGGGCCGCTCCCAACGACATCGGGTATCCCATTGAGAACGGCTGTCCTTGCATTCAGTACAAGCTGTCGGACAAGTTTGAGCAGTAATTTTTCCCCTATGGCGGCTTGTCTAACGGCAGGCCGCCTTTTTTGGGGGAACGGCCTCCGGCGGCCAACCCTTCTTGAAAGAAGGGTTGGATCCCAAGAACTTTCAAAAAGGTATCCGTCTTACTCAGGTTTTCGCAATTATCCAACGTTACAACAAGGAGACCCAATCATGCTGAAAATCTCTTTTCCCGGCATCACACAGGAGCAGTTCACCGACGCCTTTACGGTATTGGAGGAGTGCAAGTCCATCCCCGCTCTGGGCTTCCCCTACCCCTTCATGGGCCCCGGCGGGCAGTACGGCAACTGCTGGTGGGAGCGGGACACCGCTCTGACCCTCTTGGGCTATCGCTGGCTCGACCGCAACTACTGCCGCACGGCTCTGGAGAATTTCACCTTCGTGCAGAAGGAAAACGGCCGTATTCCCCTCTACGGCTACGACCGCGTATTGGACTTTGACGAGGAGCTGAGCGCCATCCCCGTGATTTTTGAGGTAGCCGCCTACGTCTGCCGCGAGACCGCCGACGAGGACTACGTCCGCCGCATCTACGGGATGCTTACGCGGTACATGGACTGGTGGCTCTCTCCCCTCAAGCGTGACCCCAAGACGGGCCTGGTCTGCGGCATCTTCGAGGAGGCAGACCCCTCGGATATCCACGAGCAGCTCACGGTAGCCCAGGTGGATCTGAACGTGCAGGTGGCTGTGGGTGCCGACGTGCTGGCTGAAATGGCCACCCGCTTGGGCGACACCGCCGCCGCCGACCGCTACCGTTCCCTCTTTGCCGAGTTGCGGGACGCCGTCAACCGCTGGCTCTACAACCCCGCAGACGGAGGCTACTATTCGTGGCTGGTGGATGAGGAGCGGCTGCTCACCGAGCAGGTATACAACTCCATGTTCGACGTCTTCAAACGGGGCATCGTGCCTATGGATCGCCGCGAGGGGCTTCTGAAGCTGCTGAAGGATGATTCCCTCTTCGGCTATGACAGCAAGTGGGGCATCACCACCATGGCCAAGACCTGCTCCCGCTACGTGGAGACGGTGGGCGTGTACCAAGGCTACACCAGCTGGAGCGGCAATGTCTGGACCTTCCGCAACCGCATCATCGCCACGGGACTTCTGGAGGCGGGACTGCGGGAGGAGGCCGCACACATCGCCCTCCAGACCGTCCGCACCTTCAACGGCAACTACGCCGAGTTCATCAGCCCCTCCACGGGAGAGGGCCACGGCGTGCTTCGCTACGGCTGGTCGGCGTCGGAGTACATCCACCTCATCGTGGAGGTACTGTTCGGCATCCGCTACGACGCGGTGACCGATACGGTGACCGTCACTCCCTGTATGCCCCGAGAGCTGGATGGGGAGACCGTCTCCATCGGCAACGTGTCGGTGGGGGACAAATACCTCCACGTTACAATCAAGTGCGGGGATAACCGAGAGGTCTCCTACCGTATCACCAGCTCCGAGGAATGATCCCGTTCCGCCATCAACGAAACTGAATAAAGGAGAATCACCATGAACAAGCGCATGAACAGAAACCGCCTGAATATCGGTGTATACCACCTCAAGCCCTACGCCCGCACCGAGGCGCACATCAAGGACCTGGCCGACTGCGGCATTGATTTCGTGGTCTGCATGGACAACGACCGCCCCGCGCTGGATCTTTTCCACAAGTACGGCGTGGGGGCTATCGTCTCGGGTATCGCCCCCAAATGGTGGGGCGGTTTCGGAGACAACGCGGGCAAGCTGGCCGAAACCAATCCTATGGAGAAGTACGAGGCCGCCGCGAAGGCCTTTACCGCATCCCATGCGGATCACCCCGCCATCTGGGGCATCGATGTGGGTGACGAGCCCTCGGCGCTGGACTTCCCCTACTACGGGCAGGTCATGGACTACGTGGGCCGCGCCTTCCCGAATCAGTTCCCCTACCTGAATCTCTACCCCAACTACGCCTCGGTCTCCCAGAACAACGCCCAGGAGACGGTCAACCAGCTGGGTACCGCCACCTATGACGAGCATATCCAAAAGTACTGCGAGAACGTCCCCGTGGACTACATCTGCTACGACTTCTACCTCTACTCCATCAACGTCACCAAGCACTACGAGAACCTCCGCGTGGTGGCCGACGCCTGCCGCAACACGGGGCGGAGTATGTGGATCGTTCTACAGGTCAACTCCAACAAGCCCGCCGAGTGGATGAGCGAAAACAACCTCCGCTTCCAGGCCTACACCTCCATGGCCTTCGGTGCTGAAAACATTACATGGGCCTGCTACACCGCGGGCTGGTGGCACAATCAGGTGCTGGACGGCGAGGGCAACAAGACCCAGCAGTACGACAAGCTGAGGAAGGTCAACGCCGAGATCCGCACTCTGGCCGACGAGTACATGAAGTACCGCCGCGTGTCCACCCATTTCGTGGGCTTCGATGGGCATCCTCACATGGCGGCCGTTCAGCAGGAGGCCATTCCTTCCCTGTCCACGGGCGTGTTCTTTGATGTTAAGGCTGACAATAATGCTCCTCTGGTGGTTGGTGAGATGGTGAACAGAAACACCGACGGCTCGGTGGCCCTCATGGTCTGCGCCGCTGACGATCCCCACGAGACCGACCCCAAGGAGTATCAGATCACCTTCCGCGCCCCCGACCGCTGTGTCCGCGCCTTGGGCGGAAACGGTTACAAGACCGTGACTGACTTGGGTGACGGTGTCTATGCCGTGGCCGTCAAGTCCAATGAGGGCGTGTTGATTATGGCGAGATAAATTGGGGTTTATCGAACAGTTTGAACCGATAGGAAACCTTTTGTGTGACCCTCATCCGTCACCCACCGTCGGCGGGCGCCACCTTCCCCCCAGGGGAAGGCAAGCACGAGGAAATGGGAGCTTTCCCTCATCACCAAAACTATGTTTTTCTTTTAGCTTCAACGAAAAGAACGGTTTCCGCACACCCTTGCCTTCCCCTAGGGGGAAGGTGCCGACCAGCTCTGCGGCGGGAGGCGGATGAGGGTCACACTCCCCATTTCCGCTCGGTTCCGTCATCCCGACAAACCCAAATTTGAATCTCCAAAAACTCATTCTATTCCGGATAAAGGAGTCCCCTATGAACCCTATCTACCAAGTCCTGCCCCATCCTCCCTTTGACCTCCGTCTGACCGCCGACCGTCATACCGACACCCACTTCCCCATGCCCCGCTTTGATTCCCGCGAGGCGGTGGATGCCCGCCGTGAGGAGCTTCAGTTCAACCTCCGCATGGCGGCGGGGCTGTATCCCTGGCCCGAAAAAACGCCCCTGAACACCCGCCGCGAGCTGGTGGGGGAGTACGATGGGTACACCATATACAAGATCATGTTCGAGAGCTACCCCGGGCTGTGGTCCACGGGCAACCTCTACCTTCCCCGCCCCTTGACGGGGAAATGCCCCGCCATCCTCAACGTCATCGGCCATTGGGAACAGCAACGCCTGACCCGCATGGACACGGGGGACTACCCCCAACAGATCGCCAACTTCGCCCGCATGGGCTTTGTCTGCCTGGTCACCGACATGATCGGCATGGTGGACAGCCGTCAGCTCTCCCACGACTACGGACGGGGGGAGCGGGAGCTGTGGGGCTCCAACGGGCTGGGTGTCCAGCTCTGGAACAACATCCGCGCCCTGGATCTGCTCTGCTCCATGCCCGAGGTGGATGCCGACAACATCGGTGTCACGGGGGCGTCGGGGGGCGGGTCCCAGACTCTGTTTCTGAGTCTTTTGGATGACCGCGTCAAAGCCGCCGCGCCCATCAACATGATCTCTCTGCATATGCAGGGGGGCTGTCAGTGCGAGAACGCCGCGGGGTTGCGCAGGGACACCACCAACACCGAGATGTGCGCCATGCTGGCTCCCCGTCCCCTGTTCCTGGCAGGCTCCACGGGAGACTGGACCAAGTACCAGCTGACCGAGGAGTACCCCGCCATTCGGGATATCTACGCCCTGTACGGCGCGGAGGAGAAGGTGGAGCAGTACTACCAGATCGCGCCCCACCAGTACAACGCAAAGACCCGCCACAGGGTCTACAGCTTCTTCGCCCGCCATCTCATGGGCAAGGATTTGTTTTGGGAGGAGGAGACCATCGAGACGCCGTATCTCTCGGATATGGTATGGTTCAAGGAGGGCGGCAATGCTCCCGGCTTTGAGAGTGACGATGAGTATTTCGCCGCCCACAAGGCCGAGCTGACCGCCCGCGTGGCTTCCCTGCCCACGGCCGAAAAGAAGAAGATGCTGGCCTGGGTCACGGGCATCGACGGACGGGACTACGCCGTGGCGGACGGAGATATCCTGGAGGCTGACGGCGTGACCGTGGAGCGGAATATCCTCACCTCGACTCGCGGGGAGCAGATTCCGTGGGTCAGGCTCACCCCCAAGGACTGGGACGGCAAGCGGATCTGTCTTGTCCTGTCGGGTATGGGCAAGGCCTGCGTGGAGCGGGAGGAGATCCAAGCCATGCTGGCCGACGGCGTGGCGGTGGTCAGTGGGGATCTGTTCCTCACGGGTGAGTTTGGGGATACCCAGCCCGCCATCCTCGGCACCCCCAACGCTGAGCGCTACTTCACCACCTTCCACTACACGACCGCCGCCCATCAGGCCCGGGATGTGGCTCTTCTCTGGAGGCTGACCGCTTCCCCGGCCGAGGAGGCTACCCTGTGGGCAGAGGGCACCGCCGCCCGCGCCGCCGCTTGCGCGTTGCCTCTCCTGGAGGGTGTGAGCAAGGCTTCTCTGGAGGAAAAGGCTCTGGAGCTTGTGACCGACAAGGATTACATGGAGGGCTTCTTCATCCCCTGCTTCCTGCCTCTGCGGGGGCTGGAGGGGTGTCTGGAGATGGCGGAGTGCGCGGTGGAGATGTTCTGATCTCTACACATGACCGGGCGATCGCATGTTTCAAATTTGGGTCTAGCGGTCTGTCGAAAAGCCTACGGTAGGGGCCGGCGCCCACGACGGCCCGTCACAAATCGACAAAAATATGTTGTCGGATCCATGTTTTTTTCGGGGCGTCGAAGGCGCCGCCCCCTACCGACCATTTTTTCGAACCCACCGAAAAACTGCAATTTGAAAGACGGCTGAATAGTTACACGGCAATTTCCCTCAATCATACAATTGCAAAAACGCACAAAGAAAAGGATGACCTCATCTGTAAAGGTCATCCTTTTTCTTATGTGGAAAAACTTACTTCTCGCTCAAGCTCTCCGCCAAACGGACAGCCCCCTCGGTGAGGTAGGCGATATTCTCCTCCATGTAGACCGTATCCCGCCCGGTGTGGATGCGATCCATGTAGAGCAAACCGCCCTTGGTCTTTTTGAGGGCTGCGATACCCACACCACGGGTAAAATTGGCTTGATCTGAAGGATAAAAGACCCCTTTGGAAATCACGTCTACCGAAAGCATATCGGTAGAGGGAAAGGATGACTTGATGACCTCGGTATAGCGCTCTGCTCCCTTGCGGAGGGCAAACAAAATCGTGTTTCCGTCAGAAACACAATCAAAGTTCAGAAGCAATGTGTTTTTCATGATAGCTTTGTGTTTATTCGCATAACCCGCCGAGCCGAAAAGTCCCATTTCCTCCAAGTCAAAAAAGATAAACGCCGCATCTCCGCGCAGGTCCTCGGGGAGAGTAGTCATGATATCCAGAAGGGTTGTCACTCCCGAAGTATTGTCGTTGGCGGTGTGCTTGTTAGCAGGACCCGCCAGGATGAAGAAAATTTCCAGCAACAGCAGAAGATAATATAGCGGTGCGACCAAAAAACCGATGACGAATTCAACCGACCCACCGAGGCTGACAAAATAGCAGATACCGAAAATCACGGACAACACAAGTATGGGCGCTGTCATCAGGATCACGGCAATCAAAATCTGATAGAGCAGATATATCCCCACATTCTTCGGCGTGATGAAGTTGGGAAACGGCATGACCGCACAGGTGTCATAATGAGCGGTATAGATCACCTTGGCGGTGTCAGGATTACCGACCACGATATTACGGGCAGCAAAATATCCTTTTTCTATGCGGCATTCATAGCCCGCATCGGCGGCTACGGAATGAACGTATTCCATAAATGCGGTCTTTTCTTTACGGGATTTTCGGATCTCGTACTTTTCAAATACCGTTTTTGTTGTTTCGGTCATAGGCATACCTTCTTTCGGTTGATCGGATACCATTATAACATCATCCGTGTTTTTTGTCAATAACCGTCATATGAGGCGATCCAACAGATAATCCCGTGACCGTCAAGTACGGTTCAACATAATCGGAGACAGGAACACATCAAATTTTCACGGGTTTGTAAAAATATTCTCAAAAACGTTTGACATATTTCATTTGATGTGATATAATAAAATGATTAGTTATGTTTAGAAGGGAGCTTGCCATGGTAACCATTACTGACGTTGCACAAAACAGCCGCGCGGCAAGAAAAGGTATTATTGCGGGAGACGTTCTCGTTTCCATCAACGGGCGGGAAATCTCCGACGTTTTGGATTATCGCTTCTTTCTGACCAACACAAACATCACCCTTTCCCTGCTCCGCGACGGCGAGCCCTTGGAGGTCGTGATCCGCAAGCAGGAATATGACGATATCGGTCTGGATTTTGAAACGCCTCTCATGGACAAAAAGCGTTCCTGTCAGAACAAGTGCATTTTCTGCTTCATTGATCAGCTTCCCAAGGGAATGCGGGAGACGCTGTACTTCAAGGACGACGACAGCCGCCTGTCCTTCCTTCACGGCAATTTCATTACCATGACCAACCTCTTTGACAAGGACATTGACCGCATCATTGAGATGCATATCTCTCCGGTCAACGTCTCGGTGCATACCACCAACCCCGAGCTGCGGGTGAAGATGATGCACAACAAGCGGGCGGGACTGGTTTTGGATTATCTGCCCAAGCTCGCTAAAGCGGGTATCACGCTGTGCGGTCAACTGGTGCTTTGCCGCGGCATCAACGACGGGGAGGAATTGGAGCGATCCATGCGGGATCTCTACGCCTTGGGAGACGCTATGGAAAGCGTTTCCATTGTTCCTGCGGGACTCACCAAATACAGAGACAAGCTCTATCCCTTGACCGCTTATACCGCCGAGGAAGCCGCCCAAATTATCGATCAGGTGGAAGCGTTTGCGGACAAGTGTCTTGCCGAGTGCGGATCAAGAAAATTCTTCTGCGCCGACGAGTTGTATCTCCGTGCGGGTCGTCCCCTACCCTCTGAGGACTACTACGAGGGCTACGCCCAGATCGAGAACGGCGTGGGCATGATCACCTCCCTCATGACCGAATTTGAGGACGAAATGAATTTCCTTGCGGAGGATTTAGCAGAGTACAAAGCCCCCCGTACCGTGTCGATCTGCACGGGTGTGGCGGCCTATCCCACCATCAAGGCCATGGCCGCGCGGCTGGAGGCGCAGGTGGAGGGGCTGACCATCCACGTTTACGAGATCGTCAATCACTTCTTCGGCGAGTCCGTCACCGTGGCAGGTCTGCTGACGGGCAAGGATATGGCCGAGCAGCTGGCGGGCAAGGAACTGGGCGACGTGCTGTTCTTCCCTGAGAATACGTTGCGCGCGGGGGAGGATATTTTCCTCGACGATATGACCCCCGAGGAGCTGTCCGAGAAGCTGGGTGTGCCTGTCATGCCCGGGCGGAACGACGGCGGCGAGTTTGTGAGGGAGATGTTGGGGGTAATGTAGTCATCCTGAGCGAGGACTCTGTCCGAGTCGAAGGATCTCAAATAAATCATGTTTTTTGTCTATATATTAACCAATAAAATCAATACTGTCCTTTATATCGGTATTACAAACAATCTTTCCCGCCGCCTGTATGAACACCAGCACGATCTTATAGACGGATTTACAAAAAAATATCACGTTCACAAACTTATATACTACGAAGCCTTCCACGATCCTTCGACTGCAATCGCACGAGAAAAGCAATTAAAGGGTTGGAGAAGAGAAAAAAAGAATATGCTAATAGCAAAAATGAATCCAAATTGGGATGATTTATCCTCGAAGGTTCATTAAAAGAGATCCTTCGACTCGGGCAGCGCCCTCGCTCAGGATGACCGCATTGTAGGTGCCCTCGCTCAGGATGACCGCATTGTAGGCGCCCTCGCTCAGGATGACCGCATTGTAGGCGCCCTCGCTCAGGATGACCGCATTGTAGGTGCCCTCGCTCAGGATGACCGCATTGTAGGCGCCCTTGCTCAGGATGACCGCATTGTAGGCGCCCTTGCTCAGGATGACCGCATTGTAGGCGCCCTCGCTCAGGATGACCGCATTGTAGGCGCCCTCGCTCAGGATGACCGCCGGTGCTGATGTTTTCGTTCAAAACATCAACCACTTTTATACAACTCATTCCCCTTAACGAAAGGAGACCATACACCATGTCAAAGCCCATCATCGCCATCGTTGGCCGTCCCAACGTGGGAAAATCTACTTTGTTCAACAAGCTCATCGGTGAGCGTCGCTCCATCGTGGAGGACACCCCCGGTGTCACCCGTGACCGCATCTACGGCGAGACCGAATGGAACGGCCGCGTGCTGTCCCTCATCGACACGGGCGGTATCGAGCCCAAGACCGACGATATCATCCTGTCCCAGATGAAAATACAGGCAGAGATCGCCATTGAAGATGCCGACGTGATCATCTTCATGTGCGATGTACGCACGGGACTGACCGCCGCCGACCGCGACATTTGCGTCATGCTGAAAAAGAGCGGCAAGCCCATCATTCCCTGCATCAACAAGTGCGACCGCGTGGGTGATCTGCCTTTTGAGTTCTATGAGTTCTACGAATTGGGCCTGACCATTGACCCCGTGGCGGTCTCCTCTATCCACGGCAGCGGCACGGGCGACCTTTTGGACGCTTGCTGTGAGTGCCTCGCCGATTGGGAGGACGACGGCGACGAGCATGAGGGCATCCGCGTGGCTGTCATCGGCAAGCCCAACGCGGGCAAATCCTCCATCGTCAACCGTTTCCTCGGCGAGAACCGCATGATCGTGTCCTCCATCGCGGGCACCACCCGTGACGCGGTGGATACCCAGGTGGTCAACGACCGCGGTACCTTTACCTTCATTGACACGGCGGGCATTCGCCGTCAGTCCAAGATCGGGGATCAGATCGAGAAGTACAGCGTGCTTCGCGCCCACATGGCGGTGGAGCGTGCCGACGTGTGTCTCATCATGATCGACGCGTCCGTGGGTATCACCGAGCAGGACGAGAAGATCGCGGGCATCGCGCACGAGGCGGGCAAGGCGTCCATCATCGTTGTCAACAAGTGGGACAGCATTGAAAAGGACAACTCTACTGTCAAGGCCTTCACCGACAAGATCCGCACGTCCCTGGCTTATATGCCCTACGCGCCCATCGCTTTCGTGTCTGCCAAGACGGGACAGCGCACCGAGGGGCTGTATGATCTCATCAAGGAGGTTTACGAGTCCTCCCACGTGCGCATCAGCACGGGCGCGCTCAACGACGTGCTGGGCGAGGCCATGATGCGTGTTCAGCCCCCCACCGACAAGGGCAAGCGTCTCAAGATCTATTATATGACCCAGACCCAGGTGGCGCCTCCCACCTTCGTGCTGTTCTGCAACGTGGCAGAGCTGTTCCATTTCTCCTATCAGCGCTATATCGAAAACTGCCTGCGGGAGGTGTACGGCTTTAAGGGTACGCCCATCAAGATGGTGATCAAGCAGAAGGGCGACGAGCCGGATATTAAGGTGAAGAGGGATAAGAAGAAGGGTGAGGATGGGGAGGATTGAGGCACCCCATGAATCATGAAAATACCAACTGGGGTCAATCAGTGACGGGAGTGCTCATCAAAGACGGCAAAGTACTTTTGGCACGGCATACCTACGGAGACGGGCAAGGAATGTTTATCATCCCCGGTGGATTTGTACAGTTTGGCGAGACTCCACAGGATGCTTTGAAACGAGAATTTCTGGAGGAGACCAAGATCACCATTGAGCCCCAAAATATTATTGCCATTCGTTTCAATGCACATGATTGGTACGTGGCCTTCTCTGCAGAATATGTGGCAGGAGAGGCCGACTCCGATCGTGAGGAAAATGATCTTGTAGTTTGGATGGATGTAAATGAATCCTTATCTCGGAAAGATGTACCGGAGCTTACAAAGAAGCTGATCGAATGCGCATTGAGTCCCCAGGAGGGACTGGTTTCTCTGCCCTATGAAAGCAAGTCAAAACACGGCAAAGGATATTTGTACGGCTTACCGTAAAAAAAGCATATTTCTCTCCCCGCGCGGAAATCATGTTCCAATTTAATCTTTTCCCCGCCCGCGCTTGCCTTCCCTTGGGGGAAGGTGGCACGGCATAGCCGTGACGGATGAGGGTCACCCAATAACAGGACACTCTGTTCCGTCATCATAACTTCTTACAAAACTTGATATATGCCACTTTATCATAACAAAAAACTCGTCCCCTTCGCTAAAGAGCTGCGAAGCAATATGACTGACGAAGAAAGAAAGCTTTGGTATCTTTTCTTGAAGCGTCTGCCCCTTACCGTAAACCGTCAAAAGAACATTGGAAACTACATCATTGATTTCTATATTCACAGTCATAGTCTTGCTATAGAAATCGACGGTCGGCAACACCAATTGCCGGAAAACCGCGAAGCCGATGATAATAAAGATCGAGCCCTATTGGCTCTTGGTATTACGGTCATACGGTACACGAACAAAGATATTAACCGAAACTTTCAAGCTGTATGTGAAGATATTTTGAAGCTTCTGGGCTTAACGGCACAGGATCTGAAATAACATTCTTCCCGTTAAAAAGAGGTTGTCCAAGGGGGACCCTCATCCGTCGCGATATGTGAGCGACACCTTCCCCCAAGGGAAGGCAAGATCGTGGTGTATTTTCTTTCCCGCTACACCCGATATCTATCCTGTACTCTTCTACATAATCCTCCCCACGAAAGGAGAACTACCATATGCAATTCTTCGACCATGTAAAAATCAAGATCAAGGCCGGTGACGGTGGCAACGGTGCCATCGCTTTTCACCGCGAGAAGTATATTTCCCACGGCGGGCCCGACGGTGGCGACGGCGGTAACGGCGGCAACATCGTCTTCCGCGTGGACAAGGGTACCAATACCCTGCTCGCTTACCGCTACAAGCATCATTTCACCGCCGAGAACGGCGGCAACGGTATGCCCAAGAAGTTCCACGGTGCTACCGCCCCCGACTTGGTGCTGACGGTACCCGAAGGGACGCTCATCAAGGACGCGGCCACGGGCAAGGTCATCCACGATATGTCGGAAAACGACGGCGCGGACTTCATCTGCTGTCGCGGCGGCCGCGGCGGCTGGGGCAACCGTCATTTCGCCACCGCCACCCGTCAGACCCCCATGTTTGCCAAAAACGGCACCCGTGGTGAGGAGCGTGAGGTGGAGCTGGAGCTGAAGATGATCGCCGACGTGGGTCTCATTGGCTATCCCAGCGTGGGTAAGTCTTCCCTGCTGGCGCGGATCAGCTCGGCGCGTCCCAAGATCGCCGACTACCACTTCACCACCCTGTCCCCCAACTTAGGCGTGGTCTCCACAGGTCACGAGGGCGAGGGCTTTGTGGCAGCTGACATTCCCGGACTCATCGACGGTGCCGCCGAGGGCGCGGGTCTGGGTCACGATTTTTTGCGCCACATTGACCGTTGCCGTCTGCTTCTGCACGTCGTAGATATTTCCTGCTTTGAGGGCAGAGATCCCATCGAGGACGTGAAAAACATCAACTCCGAGCTGGCAAAGTACAGCCCCGAGCTGGCCACCCGCCCTCAGATCATCATCGCCAACAAGTGCGACGCTTTGGACGAGGAAGTGGTGGATATCAAGGCCTTTGAGGACTTCGTGGACGAGAACGAGTGGGAGATGATCTACGTTTCCGCAGCCACGGGCGAGGGCATCAAGGACATGATCTTCCGTGTCAGTGAGCGTCTCAAGCTCCTGCCGCCCATCACGGTATACGAGAGCGAGGTCAGCGAGGGCGAGGCATTCCTGTCCGATCTGCCCGGCGCGGGTGTCAAGGACACCGTCATCCGCCAGGAGAACCGCACCTTCTACGTGGAGGGCGACTGGATCTACAACCTCATGGGTCGCATCAATTTCGACGATTACGAGTCCCTCAACTACTTCCAGCGCGTGTTGCAGAACAGCGGCGTGTTTGAGATGCTGGAGGAGAGAGGGTGCAAGGACGGCGATACGGTGTCGATCTATGAGTTTGAGTTTGATTATGTGAAGTAATTATGAAAAAACGAATCGTTCCCTTTACCGAATCCCTCACATGGCCGATTTTGGCAGAACTGACCGATGAAAATGTACTCGGGACAGGCGGGCTTTCCTCCGCATCCCCCCGTCTGACCGCTCGGGCGATCTTGAAACGAGAAGACGGCCTGTTGGCGGTCATGTACGCCAAGAAATTCAATCTGTATTCCCTGCCCGGCGGCGGTATGGAGGGAGACGAATCCCCCGAAACAGCCATTGCCCGCGAGATATGGGAAGAAACGGGTTGTATCTGCTCCGCGATCGAACCCTTGGGCGTTGTTTTGGAAAATCGCTTTCATGCCGATTACACACAAATTGATTATTACTTTGTTGTTACTACCAACGGAGAAGGTGGGCAGTTGCATTTAACTCCCAATGAAGAGCAAAACGGTACACATCCTCAGTGGCATACTCTGGACGAGGTTGTTCACCTCATTCGTGACCGTGAGCATGACACCAATCAGCGCAAGTATCTGCAAGCACGGGATGTGGCGGCACTCGCGGCATATCTCAAACGCTGACAGCGTACAGATTTAATCACCATCGACAGAAAGGAGCCCCTCATGCCCATCGAAAACAAACTCGGAATCACCGATTCCGCCACTTTGGCCAAGGAAGAAGAGCGCATCAGCAAGACACGCGCCGTAGAGCTGTTTGAGTCGGGCTTACTGGCTTCCCTTCCCGCCGGCACCTTCGATACTCTCTGCCGTATTCACGCCCATCTTTTCTCGGATATCTACGATTTTTCGGGAAAAGTCCGCACCGTCAATATGTCCAAGGGCAATTTCCGCTTCGCCCCCCTGATGTACCTCGACTCGGCCCTGGAGAGCATTGAGAAAATGCCCCAGAAAACCTTTGACGAGATCGTGGAGAAGTACGTGGAAATGAATATCGCCCACCCCTTCCGCGAGGGCAACGGACGAGCCACCCGCATCTGGTTGGATCACATTCTGAAGACAGAGCTGGGCATGGTGGTAGACTGGAGCCTCGTGAACAAGGAGGATTACCTTCTGGCCATGGAGCGCAGTCCCGTCCGCGACATTGAGATCAAGTATCTCTTGAAAAATGCCCTGACCGACAAGGTGGACGATCGACTGGTATTCATGAAGGGTGTTGACCACAGCTATGAGTACGAGGGTTACTACGCCTATAAGGCCGAGGATTTGAAACCCTGATCCATATCTTGTATCTGCCGAGCTCTGCTCAGGCTTGCTCGGCATGTATCCTGTATCTCTGTATCTTTCATTTTTCCATCGCATAAAAAAACATCACACAAGGAGGCACTCTATGAACATCTGGCACGACATTGATCCCGCCGAGATCACCCCCACGGACTTTACCGCCGTCATTGAGATCCCCAAGGGATCGTCCTGCAAGTACGAGCTGGACAAAAAGACGGGTATCATGCGCCTCGACCGCGTGCTTTACACGGCGACCCACTATCCCGCCAACTACGGCTTTATCCCACGCACCTACGCTGACGACGGCGACCCGCTGGACGTTTTGGTTCTGTGCGGCGAGGCCATTTACCCCATGACCCTGGTGCAGGTGTACCCCATCGGTTGTATGCGTATGATCGACGGCGGCAAGGAGGACGACAAGATCATCGCCATTCCCTTCTCTGATCCTACTTACCGCGACGTGAAGTCCATCGACGAGCTGCCCGCTCATATTTTCGATGAAATCATGCATTTCTTCACGGTCTACAAGCAACTGGAAAACAAGCAGACTGCTGTCAAGGAGCTGTTCAGCCGCAAGGAAGCCGAGGAGATCATCCAGTCCTGTATTGAGGCGTACAACGAAAAGTTTGGCGACCGTCCGCACGAGGATTGAACCTGAAAAACAAAACAGGCTGTTTTAGCAATTGCCGTTTTATAGCGGCAAGGCTGACAGCCTGTTTTTTATATTTCGTCATCTTCGATCAAATAATCCTTTTCGGATTTGCCCGTTGTTTTCCGCATACGGTCAATTTCCTTCTTTTTGTTCCAAAGATAGCTGAGGCGCAACTCGGTTCCCGAAGCGATCCGCTTCAGATTTTCGAGATGCCGCAGTATGACCGCAACAGAAGCGACGCAAAAAATCAGCATCCCCACAAGATCGCGGCGCATGATGAGATAGCTGATAGGAAAACCCACAGCCGCGGTCAAAGGAACAAAGCAAATGTAATTCGACAGGAGCGCCACACCAATTTCAATGGCCAAGGCCACGAGAAAATATCGCCAATCATAGCAAAGAATCACCCCTGCCAGACAAGCAAGACCTTTACCGCCGCGGAAGCCCATATAGAACGGAAAAATGTGTCCGAGGATACAGAACGTAGCGGTTACGGCGTATACCCAAGGAAGGTCATCAAAGATCTTTTGCATCACGAACACCACCAAAAAAGCCTTGGCGATATCCAAAAGTGCGCAAATGATACCCCGCAGTTTCCCGAATAAAATGAGAGCGTTGGATGCGCCGGCATTTCCCGACCCCTTTTTTCGGATATCATATCCTTTGAGCCTGGCAAGTAAATAGGAGGGATTAAAAGAGCCTACCAGATATCCGACAAGAACACAGCACACATACGATAATAATGTTACGACCCACTGCTCCATCTGTTTCAGCTTCCTTTCTTCTCAATTTTCCGGATACGCATATATTATACGATATCTTTTTTAACTGAATCATAATTTTTTATGATTTCCGATTTTATTCTCTGCCCGGTTAGTATGAGGGGTGCGTAATATAAACGAAACAAAAAGCTCGCCAACAGCTTTTTAATGCCTTTGGCGAGCCTTGAAATACTGCACTCGGATCCGTCTTAATAAAACTCCTCGATGTTCTTCAGCACATAGTCTCTCATGCGACGACGGATATATTTTGCATTACCCATGATGAAATCACGCGCGTATTCGATATCATCCACGCTTTCAGCACCTTCATATGCGTCCATCAAGGTGTTGGACATATCTACTTCTCCACAGGAAGAAAGCACACGGCAGAGCGTGGAGATCACATCAGCCTCAGCACCTGTGAAAAGCTCCCACGTTTCCTGACGGTCCAGTTCAATCAGATCATAGAGCATTTTGTAAGCCACGAGAGGCTTATATACCCCATTCTGCCCGAAACGAACGTGATTGCTTGCCAGAACGTTCTTCACCCAAAGCTGTTCCTGAGAGGAAGAGATCATGGTCATGTAATAGCCCATACGGCTGTTGATGCGCTCAAAGGTCAAATCTTCTTCTGCCAGATTATGCTTGGTTTTTCTGTCATAGAGGAAAAAGTTTGCGTCTCCGTCAAGGGAAAGAGCCGTAAATGCCAGGACAGCAAGGCCGAGGAAAATCAGTTCAATCGCTAAAATTGCAGAAACAACAGAAACAAAGGCGGCCTCCGCAGCAGATACGACGAGGGGGAACAGAAGAATTCCCGCCAAAATGGAAACCCCCGCCATGACAAGCAGGACAATCAACGTTTTTTTGCTGTTGACCTTGATATTGAAATTCATATAAAAACTCCCTTCATGAGTCGAAGTAAAATGCACATATGATACTATCGTATATTATATCATATCTTTCGCATTTTTGCAAGAGTTTTCTGAAATTTTCTTGGCTACAACCTTACAGAAGAATACAGATCAGGCCGCCGCTGCCTTCGTTGATGATGCGCTCCAAGGTTTCGGAAAGTTTAACGCGGGAAGCATCGGGCATATGCTCCAGCTTGGAATGAATGCTTTCATTGACGAGCTCATAGAGGCTTTTCCCGAACATATTGGATTCCCAAATGCGGTTGGGATCCTCCTCAAATTCCTTGAGCATATACCGCACCAGATCCTCCGACTGTTGCTCCGTTCCCACAATGGGATTGATCTCGGCTTCAATATTGGCACGGATCATGTGGATAGAAGAGGCGGCGGCGCGGAGCTTGACACCGTATCCCCCCGATTGACGGAAGATCTCGGGCTCCTGTAAGCTCATATCGGCGACCTCAGGCATCACGATACCGTATCCCTTTTCCTGACACTCCTCCAATGCCTCTGCGACCTTGTCGTAGGTCTCCTTCATTTCCGACAAGTGGCAAAGCAATCGGATCAGAGACTCTTCCCCGTCAATATCAAAGCCCGTCAGCTCGCTGAGCACCTCATAATAGAGTCCCGATTGCATATGTAGGGTAACGGTGGCACAGCCGCGCCCCAGATCTACCTCGTCCACCGTCACATCCTTGAGATATTCGTTTTCCGACAGGCTTTCAAAAGCCTCGCGGATATCCCCGATCTTTTGCACGTTGTCTGCCGCACGGCGGATAGAAGAAATGAGCGACGTATGGATCTTATGGGTGGGATTGAGCGCCGTTGTCCATTCGGGCAAGCGTAAACGCACCTCGGCCACAGGGAATTCATGCAAAACAAGCTCCAGGATATGGCGGATGTCTTCTGCGTCCAGATCAATGCAGGATACCAACGCAACCGGCACCTGATACGCAGCCTCCAGCTCATATGCCAATTCGATCGCCTCTTCGGAAGCGGGACGTGCCGAATTGAGAATCACAGCAAAGGGCTTGCCCATTTCCTTGAGTTCTCTGACCACACGTTCCTCGGCCTCCACGTAGCTTTCACGGCTGATCTCCCCGATGGAGCCGTCGGTGGTGATGAGCATTCCGATGGTGGCGTGCTCGGTGATGACCTTGTGCGTCCCCATTTCGGCGGCCTCCGCAAAGGGCATGGGCTCTTCGCTCCAAGGCGTGCGCACCATGCGCGCCTGTCCGTTTTCGATGGTTCCCAGCGCCTCGGGCACGATATACCCCACGCAGTCGATCATTTTGACCCGCATGGCGGCAGTATCGTCGAGATGCACTGTGACGGCCTCGTCGGGGATGAATTTCGGCTCGGTGGTCATGACGGTCTTCCCCGCCGCCGACTGGGGCATCTCGTCTCTGGCGCGCTCACGGGCGTAGCCGTCGTCCATGTTGGGGAGCACCAGCGACTCCATGAACCGCTTGATAAAGGTGGATTTTCCCGAGCGGACGGGCCCCACCACGCCGATATAAATATCGCCCCCCGTGCGCTCGGCGATATCCTTATAAATGGAATGCTCTGTCATATGCGTACCTCCGCGTATTGTTGATTCGGTAGAGTATATGGCAAAGGTGGGGGGAATATGACAGCTCGAACGGCAGATAAGAAAGACACAAAATATTTCCGGAATGTAAATAATTACTCTCTCCTCTTGACAGTTGCACATTTTCCTTGTATAATGATAGTGGATAGTTATCTTTTCCTTTCGCGCATAACAGGAGGTGAGACCCATGGGCTGTGAGACGATAGATTTAAGCGCAACCCAAGAGACTTAATTTCATAAGAAAGGAGAAGTTTCATGAAAAGAAACATGAAGCAAAAGCAGCGTTTCCTTTTGACGCTGACTCTTTGTGCCTCCATGCTTCTTTCCATGATGGCGTTCCCTGCCGCAATGCAGGACATGGCAGAACAAAATCAAGAAGAAGCATTGAGCAAAAATCTTGAAGCCATTACAACTGAGGGTGTCATGAATACGGGCACTGCTACCGAAACACCCATCACGGAAGGCGAGATCACAGAAAGCGAGATCCCTTCCGTTGCAGCTTCCCCCTACACCTTAAATGTACCGCTACAAAACAGCGCGTATTACGGAACCGCAATCACCTCGGATTACAAAAGCCTTTTGTCAGACCCTATTTCGGACGGATGTGTATATAGCTTTGTAAATGCCGGGACTGGGATGTATGCAACCACCACAACCGCGAGTGCTTTCAGTAGTTATATATTCAACCTATACCAAATCGACGAGCACACATCTCCCGCACAGGCTTTTCGCTTGCAGGCTACCGATAATGGGTACTACCGAATTCTTGCTTTAGAATTAAATCAAAGCTCCACACGGCATCTGTGCATCATTAAAAGCAATATACAGGATAGCGAAGGGAATTATATCGCAAATGGAACGGCCAACATAAGGTATCATAATTACTCTGATACCACAGCCACAGCATATGATTTCGAGTGGCGTTTTGAGAGAGTTGAAGGGCAAGAGGATGCATATAGAATCTTTCTGGGCGACACCAACTATGTAATGACAGCAGTAGATAATCACGTCGGTCATCACAACCAATCTTCCGTGGCCGGAAGCGGCTCTGTAGGTAACATCATCGTTGCTCCGCTGAACGTAATGAATGAACGTCAAATCTGGCATTTGGAATCGGGCGGACAGCGGATGCATTACGGTATCAATCTGCGAGAGACCCATTCAACAACCACGAATGGCATATATGCCGAAATAGCATCCGTAACCGCAAATCCCCCCCATTTCTCATATCCTGTTACAGAATACGGATATACTTCCTCTGTCGCATCCACGGCAAGCCTATGTACCATTGACGGAGACAGTGCATTAAGCATTGAAAGAGATGCCGGACGCACCTATATACGCGGAAGCGAATTCGATAGTTCAGAGACTCAAAAGAGCTATCATAGCCTATCCTGCTATATCTATTTACCGCGTTGGATGTATTATATCACCACCCCCGACGGAGCATACGTTTTAGGAAACAATACACCGGTTACAGATACCTCGTATTACCATGGTCTCGTTTTGTTTCCACATGGAGGGGGTGAACCCACGAATCATATGCAACTGTTTGAGTTCACCTACATCGGGCAAGGTAAATACGTGATTTCCCTGATGGATTATGAACATATCGTATGGTACAGAGCATCAAACTCATTGTACGCCTATCCTACAACAATCCCGGATGATTACATCGATTTACCATCCAACAAAAAATGGATGCTTGCTACTGACAGTAATGGATTTTACATTTATAATGATTCCATCACATATACTTTAACTGCGCCGGACACAATCAGTTCCGGTAGTTTGCCTACCTTATCTTCCTTTATGTTCGAGGAAAAACAATATTGGAATATTACGAAGGCTAATTTCTTGTCGGGGTACGAATTAATCAGCGAAACAGAAAAATGGAACAATTTCATATCAATCGACTTGCCCTCCATCGGACTTTGGGATATCGTTTATGATGTTAAAGATTATAATAATTGTTACAGTTATATGTTGAATCATTTATCTATCTCTCTAAATGAATATCGGTTCAAAATGCAACCTGGTCAATACGATGGAACAAAAAATAATTTTAACAATAACTACGGCTATTTTGATATTGAATTGCTCATTGACGGTGTAAATGCAGATTCAAGTATTGCTAATTTTATTTTTTCGCCTATTGGCCAGTACGATATTTGTCCTGCCGGAACATATAAAGTAGCTCTCATATATGGGCAAAACGATTATCATTGGTATCGGCAAAATGCCGATGGCACTTGGTCACACAAACCCGGAAATGACATCGCAACAAATTTTGATCAAAACGAAGAAATCATCACAGATCCTTTATACGCTACCCACAGTTCTGCCTATGCATTTTTTTACGGATATTTTTATGTAAGTAGTCCCAATAGGGAACCTTTTATATGGTTTCAATAGGAGGTTATTATGAAATTTAAATATTTTATCATATTATTTTTTATTTTAATACTATTTTCCTCTTGCGCTGTGCCATTTGAAGCATCAATGAATAATCCTTCCAATTCCTCGTCTGTTTCTACAGAAATAAGCACAGATGAACAATATATTTTTGAAAATATTACAGAAGAAACTACCATGACCACAACCGGACAAATATATCTATCAGAAGATATCAAGGCTCAAATCCGTGAGCGCTATACGAATCCGGCAGACACTGGTAATTTTTCTATAACGAAAATTGAATTTATTCCCGTATACACCAAAACTGATATATTATCGGCGCTTTCCGTTGGTATGTCGCGGGATGAAATGATCGCGTGTGTCGGAGAACCTGAAGTATATCATGTTCCCGTTGAACAAAATTATGTAAACTATTGGGCATATAGATATAATCGATATTATACAACTGATGAATCAAATATTACAGCGGTTACCAGCTACGCCGGCACCGGCACCGAGTCCGACCCCTTCCGCGCCGTCATTTCCGAGATCTGGTGCGATGGTGAGCTGATCGACGCTTGCGATACCGTAGCCGATGAAATGGCGTTAGGCATCCTCCCCACCTTCTTGGCCGTAGAACTTCACGGCACGGATTATCTCATCAGCGAGGGGCTTCTGACCGAGGCTGAGGCTGTCCTTTACGCCGAAGAGCAGGCCGTATATCAGGCATCGCAGGCCGAGCTTGACGTAGAAACCCAACCAACACCCGAAATTCAAGTCTCCGATAGCGAGGCTATACAATAACACCAACGGGGCTGTCACGCTTGTGACAGCCCCGCTTCTTTTTTACTTCCCTGCCGCTGTTACAGCACTCTGTTCAAAGGCGGTGTCCTTGGAGAGAGCCTCCACGGTCGCCTTATCGAAATAATCCAGAGGATCGACGGCAATGCCTGCGGCGGTCATCTCAAAGTGGAGGTGAGGCTCATCAGCCATTTCCAGAATGGCGGTCTCACCAACGTTACCGAGCTGCTTGCCGCGCTTCACAGAAACGCCCTCGGCAATGCCCTCCGCAAGCTCGGCAGAGAGGTTCTTATAAACGCTCAGAACGTCGCCCTCATGGGAAACGGCCACGCAGGTACCCATCAGCGTGTCTTCCCAGATGCGGGCAACCTTACCGTCTGCAACGGCATATACGGGAGCGTTTTCCTCGGTGGCAATATCCACGCCGAGGTGCACGCGGTAGTCACCCATGGTTGCGGAATAGACCTGTACGGTGGCGTCATGATCCTTGAAGAGCTTGCCCTGTACGGGAAGCTCAAAGGCAGGATCCTTGACGTCCTCGTTGGCAACAGGCTTGGTTTCCTGGCCGTGGTAGGTGGGGAGGGTCTCCTCACCGATACCCGAGGGGGTGGAACTCGTGCCTGCTTCGGTCACATCACCCGAAATCAGGGGATCGGAGGGCGTAGGCTTCTTGCTACGGTTGGCGGAAATGGTTACTGCGATGACGATGGCAACAGCTACAACCATGGTCAGAACGGTGACGATCACCGCACGGTTGGCACAAAGCTTTTTCAGTTTTTCTCCAAATGTGCTTTCGGTTTCATTGTAGTTTGACATATTCTTTCTCCTTTTGTGTTCGTTACATCGAGGTGCGGCATGCGCTCCCTCGTAGGTACGTCCATATTTTTTGCCGTTTACGGGGATGTTATACAGCCGGAGAAAAAATTCGGAAAGTTTTTGAGGAATTTCAAAACAAAAATGAAAAACGCCCTCGATTGAGAGCGTTCTTCATAAATGCGATTGTCTGTTTGAAATCAAGCAGCGGTCTCTGCGTCAGCAGCAGTGTCAGCCTCAGTTGCAGCCTCGGTAGCAGCAGCGGTGTCGCCGGTAGCAGCATCAGTAGCTTCCTCATCCTTCTTGTCGCCGCAAGCAACGAACATAGAAGCGACCATGCCCAGAACGAGCAGCATAGCGAAGATCTTCTTCATGACAATTCTCCTTTTAAAATTTAATAATGCGATTTGCACTCGCTGGAATGTATTATAGCACTTTCAGAACGATTTGTCAATAGTTTTTTCGAAAAAATATACAATTTTTTATGTTTTTTTTGATGCAAACATACAAAAATTATTTTTTTGTCTGATTTTTTGGTGTTTTCTTTGCCTTCATCCCCTACTCTTCTTCACCCAGTCTTCACTTTGGAATGTTATTCCACAAACGATCTGCTGCTCTCCTCCGAAATGCAAGAAAAAACACCCACGCAAAATGCGTGGGTGTTAAAATCAAACATTAGTTCGGGAAAAGATCCTCGTACTTCATCTCGGTATAGGAATCAGCATCCTCGGGAACGGTGACCTTGTAGTCCTCATCATAATCATAAGAGGACTTTATGGTAGCAGATACACTAAAGGATACACCGTTTGTGGAGATTTCGTAATCCATCTCGATCTCCTGAGAAGCATACTTACCGTCTTCGATGATGAGCTCAAGCTGAATCTCATCATAGTCAGCATCGCTATCATTTCCCAAGGCTGCGAGCATCTTCTGTGCTCTTTCCTTCAGCATGTCCTTACCGTCCTGATTCAGTTTAGAGCAAGTAATAATTTTCTTGTCGTCGTCCTTCTCGATTTCCTTCTCATCAAAGTACTTGTGCTCAATAGGCATGGTCGCATTGTTATCAGCCATGAACTGCTCAAACTGCTCGTCGGTCAAAGCGCACTTATACTTCACGGTAATGCCTTGCGTTTCCACCAACATATAAAGAACCTTATCTACAACGACGATCTTAGAGTTTTCGAGGCCCAAAGAGGGGATGGACATATCCATAGAGACATTCTCACCGTCAATAATGATAGGAATTTCAACGGCGTTTGCGGCCAAAGCAGCATTCAACTCAGGATTATCCGCCTTAAAGGTCGTTTTCATCGTTACCTTATACGGTGCATTGGTCAAAGCATCATCCGCCTTTTCCAACAGATCATCCGTCTTCTCACAGGAAACCATCATGCAACAAAGCATGGCAACCATCAGAACCAACGCTAAAATCTTCTTCATTTTTTGTTCCTCTTTTCATATAAATCGCAGTATTAAAAAACGAAATACTACTTTAGTATTATTTTAATACTTTTTGATGATATTGTCAAGATAAAAACTATACAATGTTTTATCACATTTTAGTCACATTTGACCAAGAAGTCACGCTCTGTGCGGATCGGCAGCGTACAAACGGGATCAGCCCATGATCTGATCGTAGGGGACCTCCTGATAATCAGCGGCATCTGCGGGTGCCTTTACCTCGGGGACGTTCTCATATTCGTATTCAAACGCCATATCCATCTTGATGGTAACGTTCATCTCCTGTACGGACATGGTGTATTCGCAGGCGAGGGTCATTGTCTCAAACTTACCGTCGGTAATGGTCATGACATAGGACAGGTTTTTCATGGTCGCGGTAGCACCGGCCTCCAGAGACTCGCTGATCATATCATCCAAGGTCTTCTTCCCTTCCTCGGAAAGATCCTCAAAAGCGATCGTGTAGGTGTTATCCTTCTTATCCATGGTCATGTTGCCGAACTCCTCGGGAGACACGGGCATTTCAGCACCGTTATCGGCAACAAAGTCCTTCATCTGCTCCTCTGTGAGGGCACACTTCATCTTGACGGCGGTACCGGCTACATCCATATCATAATACAGCACTTGGTCTACCATCGCCATGAGCATATTCAGCTTCACACCCTCGCCCATATCCATGCTCATATCGATGGACACATTATTGCCATTTACAACAATGGGATATTCCATCGTCATCGCGGATAAGATCTGGTTCATCTCGGCATTGTCGGAAGAGAACTTCATGGAGCTATTCAGGATATAGGGGGTTGCCATGGTGGCGGCATTGGCTTGCTCCAAAACATCCTCGGGAGAAGGCTCGGTGGGAGCCTCCGTGGGTGCCTCGGTGGGTGCCTCGGTGGGTGCCTCGGTGGCTACGTCGGTAGCAGCAGTGGCTTCGCTGTCCCCTGCAGAATCGGTGTCACAGGAGGCGAGCATGGTGACCATCATGGCGAGAGCCATGAGCATAACTAACAGCTTTTTCATTTTCATGTTTTCCTTTCTTTATAAGCTCGAACGCGATCGCGTTCATTTGAACATATTATACCATGCATGATTTAATCTGTCAATGTGCAATGTGTAAAAAAACCGATGCTCGTTTTGTGCAAAATAACACCGCCGCCCCGAAATTTCGAAGCGGCGGTTTATTTTAAATCTTACAGACCTCTCTTGATATAGTGGGTGTGCAGGATATGGTGAGCCTTTTCGCTGTTGGGCTCGCCGAAGTACTCGTCGTACAGCACCTTCACACCGGAGTTGTCCTGAGACTTGCGGAGATCGCAGGCCTTGTCGTCGTTGTAGAGAACGGCGGCGCGGACAGCACGGAGATCAATTGCGGCGCGGACGGAAGCGGGCTGGATGGGCTGACCACCGCCGTTGACACAACCGCCGGGACAAGCCATGATCTCGATGAACTGAACGTCAAGCTCGCCTGCCTTGACCTTGTTGAGGAGAGTCTTGGCATTGCCGGTGCCCGAAGCAACGGCTACGTTGACGGTCATATCACCCAGCTTGTAGGAAGCAACCTTGATGCCCTCTACACCACGAACCTCGGGGAAGTCCACAGTCTCCAGCTTGGTGCCGAGGATGAGCTCTGCGGCATAGCGGAGAGCAGCTTCCATAACACCGCCGGTAGCGCCGAAGATAGCGCCTGCGGAGGAACCGATATCGAAGGGACGGTCGAAGGCTTCGTCGTCGAGGTTCTTGAAGTCGATGCCGGCCTTCTGGATCATGCGACCCAGCTCACGGGTGGTGATGGCCACGTCAACATCAGGCACACCTGCGGCGGACTGACCGGGTCTGCCAACCTCGAACTTCTTTGCAGTACAAGGAATAGCGGACACGAAGAAGATGTCCTTGGGATCCCAACCCATCTTCTCGGCGTAGTAGGTCTTGACCACGGCGCCGAACATCTGCTGAGGAGACTTGCAGGTGGAGAGGTTTTCGGTCATCTCGGGGAAATAATGCTCGCAGAACTTGATCCAACCGGGAGAGCAGGAGGTGATCATGGGCAGAGCGCCGCCGTTCTGGATGCGGCTGATCAGCTCGTGCGCTTCCTCAACGATGGTAAGGTCAGCGGTGAGGTTCATGTCATAGACGCCGTCGAAGCCGAGGCGCTTGATAGCAGCAACCATCTTACCCTCGCAGTCAGTACCGGGCTCGTAGCCGAAGCACTCGCCGATCTGGGCGCGGACGGAGGGAGCGGTGCAGATGAGAACGTGCTTGGAGGGATCTGCGAGAGCGGCGAATACCTTATCGGTATCGTCCTTCTCATACAGAGCGCCTACAGGGCAAGCTACGATACACTGACCGCAGTTGATGCAGGAGGTACCGCCCAGGGGGTACTCCATAGCGGAAGCGATGTGGGTATCAAAGCCACGGTCGTTGGCACCGATGACGCTGACGCCCTGCACCTTCTGACACATAGCCACGCAACGACGGCAGAGGATGCACTTGTTGTTATCGCGGATGATGGAGAAGGAGCTGTCGTCGATCTCGTACTCGTTGCGAGCACCGACAAACTTGGAGGTGCTGACGCCGTACTGGTTGCAGAGGGTCTGCAGCTCGCAGTTGGTGGAACGGACGCACTGGAGGCATCTCATGTCATGGTTGGACAGGAGCAACTCCAGGTTCATCTTACGGGAAGCAATGATCTTGGGGGTGTTGGTCAAAACGGACATACCCTCGGATACGGGGTAGACGCAGGCGGTGACCATACGGTAGGGCTTACCACCCTCAGAGACCTCCACGAGGCAGAGACGGCAAGCGCCGATCTCGTTGATGTCCTTCAGGTAGCACAGAGTAGGAATATCGATCTTGGCGGCACGGGCAGCTTCAAGGACGGTAGAGCCCTTGGCAACCTCATAGTCCTTGCCATTGATTTTAATATTTACAGTTTCCATGGTTCAAAGTTCTCCTTTCTCAAGACTTGGAAATCGCGCCGAACTTACAACCGCTCATACAAGCGCCGCACTTGACACACTTGGTCGTATCAATGGTGAAGGAAGCCAGCTTATGACCGGGAGCGATATAATCGGTACGGGTGATAGCATCAGCAGGACACTGCTTTGCGCACTTGCCGCAACCGATACACTTATCAGCGTCGATCTTGAACTGCAGGAGCGACTTGCACACACCTGCGGGACACTTCTTGTCAACGATATGTGCTACATACTCGTCGCGGAAGTACTTCAGGGTAGAGAGAACGGGGTTGGGCGCAGTCTGACCCAAACCGCAGAGGGATGCGGACTTGATGTAGTTGCAGAGCTCTTCCATACGGTCCAGATCCTCCAGCTCACCGTTACCTGCAATGATCTTGTCGAGCAGCTCAAGCAGGCGCTTGGTACCGACACGGCAGGGGGTGCACTTACCGCAGGACTCATCCACGGTGAAGTCCAGGAAGAAGCGGGCGATGTCAACCATACAGGTGTCCTCGTCCATGACGATCAGACCGCCGGAGCCCATCATGGAGCCAATGGCCATCAGGTTATCATAGTCGATGGGGGTATCAATGAGGTGAGCGGGGATACAGCCGCCGGAAGGACCACCGGTCTGGGCAGCCTTGAACTTCTTGCCGTTGGGGATACCGCCGCCGATCTCCTCGATGATATGGCGCAGGGTGGTACCCATGGGAACTTCAACAAGACCTGTGTTGTTGATCTTACCGCCCAACGCAAATACCTTGGTACCCTTGGACTTCTCGGTACCGATCTGGTTGAACCAGTCAGCGCCCTTCAGGATGATCTGAGGAATGTTGGCGTAGGTCTCCACGTTGTTAAGAACCGTGGGCTGACCGAACAGACCCTTGACTGCGGGGAAAGGAGGACGGGGACGAGGCTCGCCGCGGTTACCCTCGATGGAGGTCATCAGAGCGGTCTCCTCACCGCAGACGAATGCGCCTGCGCCGAGACGGATGCTCAGGTCGAAGTTGAAGCCGGTACCGAAGATATCGTTACCCAAGAGGCCGTATTCCTTGGCCTGGTCGATCGCGATCTGGAGACGGTTAACGGCGATAGGGTACTCAGCACGGACGTAAACGTAACCCTCGTCAGCACCGATAGCGTAAGCGGCAATAGCCATAGCCTCGATGAGCGCGTGGGGGTCACCCTCCAGGATGGAACGGTCCATGAATGCACCGGGGTCACCCTCGTCGGCGTTACAAGCAACGTACTTCTTGACGTTACCGCGGTTGCCGCTGGCGAACTTCCACTTCAGACCCGTGGGGAATCCGCCGCCACCACGGCCGCGCAGACCGGAATCCAGAATGGTCTGGATGACCTCATCGGGGGTCATTTCGGTGAGCACCTTACCCAGAGCGGCATAACCGTCCATAGCGATGTACTCTTCAATGTTCTCGGGGTTGATAACACCGCAGTTACGCAGTGCCAGACGGTGCTGGGACTTATAGAAGGTGGTATCGTTCAGGGACGCGTGGGTTTCCTCAGAGCCTTCAGAAGCCTCGTTGTAAACCAGTCTTTCCACAGGACGACCCTTCAAGAGATGCTCGGAGACGATCTCAGCAACGTCCTTTTCTTCAACGCGGCTGTAGAAAGTGCCATCGGGATACAGAATGACTACAGGACCCAGAGCGCAAAGACCGAAGCAACCGGTCTGAACGACCTTAACTTCCTCAGCAAGACCCTGCTTTTCGATCTCACGGACGAAAGCCTCCTGGATCTTCAAGCTGCCGGACGAGGTACAACCGGTACCGCCGCAGCAAAGTACATGTGCACGAATCATAATTCAGATACCTCCGTTATGCTTTCACGGTATAGTTGTAGGTGTATTCCTCCACAACCTTACCGCCCTTGATGTGCTCTGCGATGACCTTTTCCACCTTCTCGGCGGTCATCTTGACGTAAGTGACCTTTTCCTTGCCGGGCTGGAACACTTCAACAACAGGCTCGTACTGGCAAATGCCGATACAACCGGTCTGGGATACGGTAACGCTGGAAGCCAGACCCTCGTTGTTGATGCCCTCAACGAATGCGCTGAGGACGGGACGGGCACCGGCGGCGATACCGCAGGTAGCCATGCCGACTACGATGCGAGTGTCACTTGTACCCTCGCGAAGGACCACCTTGTCCTTCATCTTCTCTCTGATCGCAGCAAGTTCTGCCAAAGATTTCATGATGTTTTCTTTCCTTTCCTTGGTATATCAAATTTTTGAATACGATTATCCACCGTTTCTACCCGTGACCCGCTCTCTTTTAGGGGCTCGGATCATGGCTTTGAAACAGTATCACTCTGCGGAATATTGCTCCCGCAAAAAGTCTCCGATCCATTGGATCACCTCGAAGCTGTCCAGAGGAACGTCTCCCAGCACCTCGCGGAGCTGACGGGTGTCCAACTCCACGATTTTCCCGTTTCTGTCATGGACAAAGGTGAAGTCGATCTCCGGGCTTCCCATAATGAGCGTCTCCATGGTGGAAACCAAATCACCGATGGGGGTAAAATCAATGTGATCGGTATAAAAAACGGCCGTTACCACTGTACCGTGGTCTTGGGGATATGCCTCTTCATGACGCGACGAAACGGTCACGTTGCCTCCCGTCTGTTCGGCGGCGAGGATCAAAAGAGGAACACCCATACCGACCTTACGCGTGGTACGCGTCGTATAGAAGGGATTGACCACGGTCTCCACGACCTCGGGTTTCATGCCGCAACCGTTGTCCGTGATGGTCAAGGTGAGCTTGTTCCCTTCCTCGACAAGGGAGATGCCAATGAGTGTTGCATTTGCCTTGACGGAGTTTTTGGCGATGTCAAGCACGTTCAAGGACAGCTCTTTCATGCTTTTTCTCCTTTCAAGTGTAAGAACAGCTGATGGCGCACGAAATCCCCGCTATAGGGTTCGTCCTCCAAGTCGAAATATGCTTCTGCGTCGCGGATGTCCCACAGATAGTGGGCATCGGATCCGCAAAGCAGGCGTTTGTTTTGTAAAATGGGGTATTTGGCTTGATATTCTTCCTTATTTATATAGTCCCTCAGCTCAGCACAAGCGAAAGCGGGATGTTCGGGAACCGTACCGAGGATGGCAATGATACCGTTGGCATCCCTGTCGATATGGGCGGGAAAGCACACGCCGCGGTACTGCTCCACCAGGGGTGGGACATCGTCAAGTGAGAGCATCGTTGCATTGGGAAGAAGATCCTCCTCTATGCCGATGGGCTCATCCTCGGCGTTCATAATGATCTGGTCACCGAAAATATCCACGCGGTTGGAGATGCGGATCCGTCGTTCATCCACGGCATCTCCGAAGGCCATGGCATCTGCCAGTTCTTCAAAGAGACAAACGACGTGGATATCCTCCGCCGTTGTCAGCTCCATTCCCGCAATGGGAATGATGCCTTGCTTTTTGGCCGCCTGATAAAAGGCAGGACAGTTTTTGACGGAGTTATGATCGGTCAATGCCGCGATCTGCAGGCCTGCCAACGCACACACGCCCGCGATGTTGTTCGGGGTCATGTCATTGTCACCGCAAGGCGACAAACAGGAATGGATATGAAAATCGTAATAGTAGCGATTCATAAACCCAATCCCGACAGTGCGGAAGCTACTTGATACGCGGTCATATCCGTAGCAAGGATATTGATATCCTTACTCGCGGCGGTTTCCTTTACCTGCTCGTCCGGAGTCACACCCTCGGCGAGAATGATGCAGGAAACATCAGCCAACGTTGCCACAGCCACAATATTGAGGTTGGACATAATGGTGATCCATGCGTTTCCGCTTTGTGCTCTCCCCATGACCCAGGAAAGCAGGTCTCCGATATAGACACCCTCCACTTCTCTTTGAGGATCGGGAAGCGCCAACGAAACCAAAGAAAGCTCAGCTGCCAGTTGTTGCACTGTCACGGTTTTGTTCCTCCTCTTTGGATTTCAAGAGCACCTCCAGCTGTTGCTTTTGGAGAAGCACGCAGCCATCCTCTGGGGATCGGCCGCAGACCACGTCCTCGGCAAAGGCTCGGCAGTTGGGGGCACCGCAAGCACCGCAGTCGATGCCCGGCAGGGCTTCGTGCAGCTTTTGGATGACGGCCATCATACGGAGAGATTCGCCAAAATTCGCACTGAGGCGTTGGATGGGCATATAAGTAGGAAGCTCATCGAAGAAAAAGTTTTGCGGGATATAATCCCGTTCGTCCCCTGTCAGCTTGGTTTGAGATACCGGCAGGTATCTGCGAAGCGTCTGGAGTCTTGCTTTGGCGACGAAGGGATTCTCCACTACCATCGCGCCGCCCACACACCCACCGGGGCAAGCATTGAGCTCGACAAACTCAAGACCCGAGATATTGCCGTTATCCAACTGTTCCAAGACACGGTTGACGTTATCAATGCCGTCCGCCGCCAAATATTTATCATTAAATAAGGCGGAAGCCTCACCGCCCGTCGTTGCCCAGCTGATACCGATCACACCGGATTCGGAAAGCTGGTCGGGCTGATGCTGACGACGCATGACATTGATCAGATTAAAGTAAACGTCGCTGATGGACAAAACCTCGTCCACTTCGCTTTTGTAGTCTCCGAACCCGTTTCGGACGTAACTGACCTTGGCGGGACAGGGAGAAATAAAGCAGATACAGATGTCTTCGCGTGAGAGCTCGGGATGCTCCTTCATAGCGCGCTCACGAGCCAATCTCGCGGCGATCTCCATGGGGGGCAGGAGCTGCATGATGTGTTCTTTCAGGGTTGGATATCTGAGAGAGATCAAGCGAAGCACAACGGGACACGCGGAATTGATGACAGGCTTGGGAATACCCTCTGTTTTCAGATACAGACGGGTATATGCCGAGACGAGCTCGGCCGCCTTGGAGACCTCAAACACATCGTCAAAGCCGATGTTCTTGAGACCCTGCAAAACAAAATCCACGTCATCAAGATCTTCAAACTGGCCGTACAGGGAAGGCGCGGGCAATGCAATTTTATACTTGCGCTTGAGTACTTTATCCAAACGGCTGTATGTGGCTTTTTTGGCCTTGCTGGGGCAGATCTTGATGCAAATGCCACAGTCGATACAGCGATCGGGATTGATTTGTGCGTGGCCGTCCTTGATGCGGATGGCCTCCGTCGGGCAATGCTTCAGGCAAGCCGTGCATCCCGTACAGCGTGTTAGGTCAAGAGATACAGAATGTTCATACGAGTTCATAATGCCCGTGTCTCCTTTCCCGGCTGTGCCGAAATTTAAACGGCAAAGGAAGAATCAAGTCAGATTGACGGTCATGGTGATGGTAGTACCTTCACCTACGACGGATTCGATCTTCATGCCGTCGGTATAGCGCTTCATGTTGGGAAGTCCCATGCCGGCGCCAAAGCCGAGAGAACGCACGTTATCGGGAGCTGTTGAATAGCCTTCCTTCATTGCGTCTTCGATATTGGCGATACCGGGGCCGCGGTCGGTAAGGATCATCTCGACGCGGTCCTCATATACGAGCACCTCCGCTTCACCGCCGTTTGCGTGGATGACCATATTGATCTCTCCCTCGTACATGGCGATGGATATTTTGCGGATGATCTCGGGGGGGATGCCCAGTCTGCGCAGGTTCTTTTTGACCTGCACCGAGGCTTGACCCGCAGAGGTAAAATCCTCTCCGTCCACCACAAAATGAAATCTTACTGCCTCATTCATATTACTTCACCGCACTGACGCCGAGTCCGCCGAGGTAGAGCTTACCGCACGCCTCGTACATTCTCTTTTTGGTGCAAAGGATGACCATATCAGACTCCTTTGCAAGGCGGATCATTTCCTCGGAGGGGGTCTTGGAGCGAACAAAAACGATGCACACCATGTCCATCATTTCCGCAGTTCGGATCACCTGAGGATTGACAAGTCCTGTGAGCAGTACTGCCTGATCCTTGACATATGCGAGCACGTCACTCATCATGTCACTGCCGCAAGCGGAGTGAACCTCATGATCGAGAAATTCCTCGCCGCACACGACCTCGGCATCCAGCAGATCCTTGATTACAGAAATTTTCATATAGCCAAGCTCCTGTCAACAGGATGAAAATTACATATACTTTGCGAGAATGCCTTCCATATCCTTGGCAACCAGACGGCCGTAAACTTCGCCGTTGATGGTCAGGACAGGAGCCAGACCGCAGGCACCGATGCAACGGGTAGCCTCCAGAGAGTACTTACCGTCAGCAGAAGTGCTGCCTACGGGAACACCCAGAATTCTGGAGCATTCCTCAATGATGTCACCGGAGCCCTTGACGTAGCAAGCGGTACCGAGACAAACTGCGACAGCAACCTCACCCTCGGGGTTGAGCTTGAACTGCGCGTAGAAGGAGACGACACCGTAGATCTCTTCCAGAGAAATACCGGTGCGCTCAGCGATGATTTTCTGCACCTCGATGGGCAGATAGCCGTAGATTGCCTGAGCCTCCTGCAGGATGGGCATCATCTTACCCTTGACATCCTTGTACTTGTCAATGACGGCGATGAGCTCCTTTTCCTGCTCGGGTGTGCCGTGGAATACGACTGTTGTCAGTTTCTTTTTCATTTGAACATAACCTCCCGTTAAAATAAATCAAATGATTTCATATTATTATAACATAAAAGCCCAAAAAAATCTATAGTAAAAGCAAAAAAAATACAAATTTCTTTTAAATTTTTTTGTCACCTCTACCAGCTTTTTGTTTTTCTGTTTTTTACCTACCGAACAAGCGATTTTTCGCAGAAAAATGTTTGTTTCGCCGAAAGAAAATTCAAAAAAACTATTGACAATTTATCCGAAATCGGTTATAATTATCCTTGTCGTGTTTTGCACACATGAAAGACAGGAAAGGAGAAAGCTATGAATCTGGATCTTCGCCCCATGCTTCGCGGTGAAACCAACCGGATGGTCATTGATTTTCTTCTTGAGCCCGAGCCTCTCGAGGGCATCGTCTTTACCGATGAAGCGCGTGTCACGGGTGAAATTACCAACCGAGGCGGCTATATGCGTCTTTTGGCGGTAGCCGACATTCCCTACAGCGGTGAATGTGCCCGTTGCCTCAGCGAAATTTCGGACGTCTATTCCCTTCCCTTTGAGCGTACCGTCGTAACCGAAGGAACGCTGACCGAGGAGCAGGAGGAAGACAACGTAGACGAGTTCGTGATCGTCAAGGGCGGATTTCTCGACATCGATGACGCGGTTCGTGAGTCCCTGATTTTGAGCTTCCCCATGCGCCTTTTGTGTTCTGAGGATTGCCCCGGGCTTTGTCCCAAATGCGGCAAGCCCAAGCGCGAAGGTGCCTGCGGATGCCCCGAAAAGGAGATCGACCCCCGTTGGGCGGTGCTCGCATCCCTCAAGTTCGACGAGGACGAGGATTCCGAGAAGTCGTGATCTCACGCTTGTCCGATTGGAAAGCAAAACAAAAATTCAAATTCAGAATGATACCCGCAAGGGTGGTCAGATAGAGGGTACGGTGTCTGAGGATACCGTGTTCCGCAAAGCCCAGGAGGAGGTGGCAAAATGGCAGTACCAAAGCGTAAAGTATCCAAGGCTCGCAGAAATACCAGAAGATCCAACAACACCAAGCTGGAAGTTGTCGGTCTTTGCAAGTGTTCTAACCCCGAGTGCAACGAGATGATCAAGCATCATCAGGTTTGCCCCGTTTGCGGTTACTACAACGGCAAGAAGGTTCTGGACATTAAGCAGGACGCATAATTTGCCTGAGGTTTTCTGTTGCAATCACACGCGATCGCGATGCCTTGCAGCAAACAAAGGGATTCCGTCTACCCATCGAGGTACGAACGAATCCCTTTTGTTTTATCCTCAGCGGTGACCCCTACTTTCCGATCTTAGAATTCATATATAACGGAGTATACCATGACAGAAAAAGAAATTGCCGAAATTCGGCGCAGATACAAAAGAGAAAAATCCGCCATCAGCCGCATCCGTGCGTGCTTTGTCAATGAAAACAAGGAGATCATTTCGACGACCGACCAGTCCCTCGGACTCATGAGCGAGAGTGAGGCAGACCATGTGCTCTCTCTTCTTCGCAAAACGCTTTCAGGCGGCCACGGCATCAATCTTTTGGACATTGATTTCAGCACGACCCAAGTTGCCGATGGGAACGAGCACAAGCTGCTCATGAAGCTTCGGGACAGCGGGCTATCGGATGATGAATCGGTCTCTGAGCTTTACAAGCAGATCATCTCCTCCTTCCGTCAAGAAGGGAGCTTCATGATCCTTTTGGCGGCGGACACCTACGACGTATTTTCTTACAGCAAGGACGGCCGCAAGTCCGACGATGCCGCCGAAACCTTCCGTTACATCGTTTGCGCGGTTTGTCCCGTCGTGACCACCAAGCCCGCGCTTTCCTATCACGTCAAGGAAAGCTGCTTTTGCAATCTTTTGCCCGACGCGGTGATCTCTGCGCCGCAGGTGGGCTTTATGTTCCCTGCGTTTGACCATCGCGCCACCAACCTGTACGGCGCACTGTACTACACCAAGAGCAAGGATGACAGTCAGGATGAGCTGGCAAAAAGTCTGTTCGGCACACAGCGTCTGCCGCTTCCCGCCAAAGAGCAGACCGAAGCCTTCCGCGGACTTCTGGCGGAATCCGCAGGGGAAGCCTGCTCCCTCAAGATGATCCAATCGGTGCACGCACAGCTCTGCCACACCGTAGAAGACCATAAGGAGCACAAGGATGAGCCACTCGCCATTGACAAATACACCCTCCGCGATATGCTGGAATTCGGCGGTGTATCCCCGGAAGGCGTGGAGCATTTTGAAAAACAATTTGACCAGAGCTTTGGAAACGACGCGCTGGTCAATCCCAAAAACATGATGGACGTCAAGCGCTTCGAGGTCAAGACCCCCGACGTTGTCATCAAGGTCAATCCCGAAAAGCGGGATCTCGTGGAAACGAGGGTGATCGACGGGGTGCGGTACATCCTCATCCGCGCCGACGAGGGTGCCGAGGTCAACGGCATCGACATCCGCATGGAGGACTGAAAACTTCCAATCCCACCGAAAGGAGGCCAAGGATGGCTATTTCATATAACGGTCACACGGTTGGCGTGATCTGCGAGCTGAATCCTCTGCACAACGGACACGCATATCTGCTTTCCGAAGCACGTCGCCTGGTCGGCGAGGACGGATGCGTGATCTGTGTCATGTCAGGTAAAACCACCCAGCGCGGTGAATTTGCCGTTCTTGAGCCCTACGCGCGCGCAAGGACCGCGCTCGCTGCAGGCGCCGATCTTGTTGTAGAGCTCCCCTTCCCGTGGTCATCGGGGAGTGCCGAACACTTCTCCATGGGCGGGGTGAGTATTCTTTCTCAAATGGGATGCACGCATCTCCTCTTTGGCAGCGAGTGCGGCAAGCTCCCTTTGATGCGCCGTGCGGCTGACCTGATTTCCTCTGCGGAGTTTACGGAAGTATACGCCTCCCTCTGTCGGGACGGTGTGGGAACCGCGACGGCCTACACGCAAGCGCTCAGGAGTTCAGACAGTACACTTCCGGAGTCCTTCCCTTCCTCCAACGATCTTCTGGGGATCGCATATCTTGCCGCCATCCAGCGTCTTGGATCGGATATGGCCCCCCACACGGTTCGCCGCTTGGGTCAGGACTACCGTGACGAGCTTTTGACAAATGCGGCCTATCCCTCCGCTACTTCTTTGCGGAAATTGATACAAGAAGCGGCGTGTGATCCCGTATGTCTCTCCGCAGTGCTGGACGGCACCATGCCACAGGACGCATTGGAGATACTTCTGTCGGAGATCCGCGAAGAACGCGCGCCTGTTTCTATGGAGGCATTTTACCGCTATGCGCATACGCATTTCCGTCTTCTTTCCGTCCGTGAAGATGACGATATTGCCGAAGGCGGCGATGGACTCATCTGCCATCTGCAAAAGCGCGCGCTTGCGTCCTGCGCTTTTGAAGAATTTCTGGCTTCTGCCGAAACAAAACAATATACCAAAGCGCGGTTGCGCCGAGCCATCCTGTTTGCCGTGTCGGGTGTGACGGTACAGGATCTTCGCAACCGTCCGTCCTATTCCGTCGTGCTGGCCGCAAGTCAGCGCGGGCGTGCATTTCTTTCCGTGTGGAGAAAGTGTGCCTTGGCGGAAGAATTTACGCTTGTAACCAAGCCTGCCGATGCCCCCGAAAGCCGTCAGCGTGTGCTTGGTGAGCGCATCGACGCGCTGTATACGTTATGCTTCCCTGCGCCGCATGATGCAGGGTGGTTTATGAGAAAAACGCCTTTGATTGAAAAGTAAAATAAAAAAGCTGTTGCTATGCGTAGTGCCCTTAAGGACACTACGCGTCGATATAAATCCGCTGAAGCGGATTTTCGATATACGCTGACGCGTTCGATATGTGCTGACGCACTCGATATGCTCACTGCGTGAGCGCGGATTTATATCATATCGAGTT
>JAGASP010000072.1 GCA_017621695.1 Clostridia bacterium | reverse complement strand
GGCTCACCTTTGCCAACATATGTCGAACACCTCGGCATATGTTGTTTTTTTCTTTTCAATAAAACAGATAGGCGCGCAGCTCAGATGAGTTGCGCGCCTTTTCTTAGTTTTTCATTCTGTATCTACCTGCTTCGGGCTCTGTCAGTTCGGTAAAGGGATAGCAAGGTGTTTCTATCTGAAAACAAGGAAACACATAAACACCAACGATAGTAACCATGGTCAGTCTTTTTTTCGATTAAAAAAACCTAAACCAATCCAACTCCACTTGTCCCTCGGCAGCAGCGGAGGACAGCGCAACGGTGATCTCTCTCTTGCCCAAAGGAGCCGTACGCAAAGGAGCCGTGATCTCAGCCCACTGCTCGGCGGTGTCCGGAAGGGTCAGGGTCGCGATGACCTCGTTTTCCTCGGTATCGCGGATGAGCAAGGATCCGCCTGCGGATCGGGTGCGTACACAGGCTGTTACAGCGGTACACCCATCCAGATCTACGTAGCGATAGCCGTTATATTGCCCTTCCCCATCAAAATGGGTAAACGCGTAGTCCGTAAAGCGCCACCTGTGACTGCCCGCGGGCTTTTCTTCTCCCCGAAGGGTAAAACGGCAATCCCCACGCCCACCCGAGAAAAATACGGCGGTGGCAGAGGGAATACGGTCGTTTTGCACGAACGCGCCGCGGACACCCGAAGACGTCATGGTCACGGGCTGAATAGCACCGTCCTCACGGATATGCAACTCGTCCATGCTCATTTCCCGTGTCACAAAGGAGGGAAATCCGGGGCTGACACGATGGTAGGACAGGTAGAACCGATCTTCCCACGCCTCGGCGGAGCCGTGTACGTTGCATCCCGACTGATATTCGTAGGTATCAATGATCATGCCGCCAAAGCGCCAGCCCTCGCGGATACTGTCCGAGATCAAATAATTCATGCGTACGGGACAGACCTCCCCCTGCTTCGAGGCAATATAGATGAAATAGTAGCGGCCGTTGAATTTTCTCAGAGACGGGCCTTCAAAGCTATAGTAACCGTCCGAGGTCTTTTCCACCAGGTGTTGCACCGAAACAAGGGTTCCTTCCTTGATCTTGGCGTAATCGGCATCAGGGTCCAGCTCGCCCAAACGGAAGGGAGCGGGCATGGCCAGGTAGACCCGTCCGTCATCATCCACCAACACACCGGGGTCAATGTTCGGGATGCGGTTGCCTTGGTAAGTGATCTCACGGACGTTTTCAAAGGGGCCTGTAGGCGATGCGCTTTCGGCAATAAAAAATTGGTGCCTCGGCTCGCAGGCGCAGAAGGTCATGTAGTATTTTTCCTCGCGGGGAGATCTGAACAGGTCGGGCGCCCACAAAAACTCCAGCTTTTTGCGTTCAATGGGTTCTCCCCTCTCCGCTGCTCTTTCCAGCTCCTCATTTGTGGCGGGGGAATACTGAAGCTCCTCCGGGAAATCATCGATGGAGATCGCCACGCCCGCATCTGTCCAATGAAGAAGATCGTCGGAATAGATCACGTGGTAGTCCTCAGAGCAGAAATTGAAAACGCCGTTACGATTGATACCAAAGGGATTGTCCCGTGAGCCGCAGATATACATACGGCCGTCAAATACGTGCGGCTCTCCATCGGCGATATAGAGTCCCCACGTAGGAGGCAGGAGGGGATTCTGTCCGTGATAGCCCACCGACACAATACATTCCGCGCGCTCACCGTCACTCGTCTCCGCAACGACCAAAGCGTCTCCGTTTCCAACAGCCATTACGAGTCCGGTATCCGTAACCGTCGCTACGGCCTCATCGGTTGAAAACCAGCGAACGGCCGCACCGTACATGGCCGATAAAGCATTCTGCTCTCCGATCTCCGTCATGTATGCCGCTTTATCCAGCCGAAATACTTTCTTTCTCGTCATTACTATGATCCTCTCTTCTTTGCCCTTCTACATTTCCGGCTTGGCTTCATTGGTACTTCGGTTTATTTTTTACCAACGTCAAGAAAAGCATACTATGCCCATGCACCACGGCATCCTCACGCTCACAAATCTCGTAGTCGTTGCTCTCAAAGCTGTATTCCTTGGTCTCGATCTCGGTACAAGCGGTGACGGTATAACCCTCGACGGACAGCACGACAGGCTCGGCATCGCGGTTGACCGCCGAAAGATACAGATGATCGCCGTGGTCGGTGCAAAGGATGTCCAGCGCGGGGTTTTCGGAGGTACAAGGAATGACAAGTCCCTTTCGGTGCCCTGCCAGCAGGCAAAACATTTCGCCTGTGCTTTTCATCTTACACTTGTTGCCCCGTACCGTGATCATACCCTCGTTGAGAGGCATGAAGAACTCGGCACGGTCGATGTGGTAGGTCTCCTTGCCCTTGGCGAGGAAATGGAATTGGAGGGCATTGGAGAAAAACAGCGCGTTGCTTGCGTCCTTTCCCCAGGAGTAATTCCACTCGTCCACACAGATGCGTATCTTATCAAAATTGTCGGCGAAGAGCTCATTGCGGTAGAAATTCAAGCCGTAGCACTCACCGTCGGCAAAGTTAGATTCCAGCATCTCGCAGGTAGCCATACCGTTCTCACCCTGCGTAGCATCGGGAAGGATGCCAATGTAATCGTGATAGGAAACGTATGCAAAGTCGCTTTGCAGATTCTTCATAAAATCGAAGGCCCACTCGTGATAGTTATCTCCCCAAGTCAGGCCAATGGCCACGGCGATGGTAGGATCTGCCTGCTTCATAGCCGTAATCAGCTCGTCGGTGCGTTGCGCAGCCAGCGTACTGTTCCGATATTCATAACCAAAGAAATACGCCTCGTTGCCTACGTACCACAGGCGGACATTGAAGGCATCCAAGCCCAAGGCCTGACGCTTGGAGCCGTATTCGGTCGTGGCATCGCCGTTACAGTATTCAACAAAATCGCGGGCATCCGCTCCATTGGAAAGAACAAGGCTGACGGTCAATTCAGGCTCGGCGTTCAATTCGCGGCAGAGCATGATGAACTCGTTGAGGCCGATGTCCATGGTATCTTGATGATAAGTATCGCGGAACAGATGTCCCATCATATCCAGACCGTCCACAGGCTTGCGGAATTCAGGTGCCTTCATGCTTTCGCGCCATACAAAATGGTCAGCCGCACAGCCACCTGGGAAACGGAGAGCGGTGGGGGCAATGGTGCGGAGGTGTTGAATCACATCCCGTCTCATGCCGTAAAAATGGTCGGTGGGCATGAGGGAGAGTTCATAAACGGCCACCTCGCCGCAGACCGTGACGGTAAAGGTGCCGTTGTCCATATCCTCACCGTCAAACACAAAGGATAATACTTTGCAGGGCTCATTGTCTGCCGTCATAGCCATGGTCTGCGCCATATCCTGCACACCGAAGGTCACGGTAGCGGTATCGGAGTAAGCCTTGACCCATACCTTGGCCTCGTACGTTCTCCCCTTTTGCAGGGCGATGACCTCGGAGCTCTGAGACATGGAGCCGTTTTTGAGAACGACAAAATTGCTTTGGCAGAGACTTTCCTCGGGGCGGTCAAGGACTCTTTCAAAATTCTGACATTCCCAGCCGTCCACGCCGTCCTGTCCCATAAACAGCTTGCGGTTATTGAGCATCTGAGCGCAGAGACCGCCGAAAAAGCCCTTGCGGGTGATCTCCATGTTTACGCCGAAAATGCCGTCCTCAAAGAGGTATCCCTTTTGCGCCCTATCGGGTCTGATCCGTGTGTTAGTCATACCGAACCCCCTTCAGGGCGGGATACAGCTGACGGTATACACCGTAGCCTCGGTCATAGATCTCCACCAAATGGGGATCGCACTTGACCGCCAGAGTCTTTCTGACGGTGGCGTCGGCGGCCTCGTAGACGGTGGCGTATTCACCGCAGGAGGTCATGGCCAGGAGTGCACCGCCCATGGAGGGCCCCTGCTCGGTCTCGGTGAGATAGATATCCGCGCCGAGAATATTCGCCAGCACGGTCTGCCAGACCTTACTGACCGCGCCGCCGCAGAGGACGGCCTTGTCGATCTTGACGCCGCCCGCCTCTACACAGTCGCGCAGAGCGTAGGCCACGCCCTCCAGCACGGCCAGGCTCATATCCTCCCGGGTGGTGTTCATGGACAGACCGATGAACGCCCCTCTTGCGTTAACATCGTTATGAGGGCAGCGCTCACCCGTGAGATAGGGGAGAAAATATACTCCCGTCTTACCGTAGTTAGGCTCTGCGGGGTCACCGTAATTCGTATCCAGAATATCACGGATCCACCACTTATTGCAGGAGGCGGCGGAGAGAATACAGCCCATGAGGTGGAATTTTCCGTTGGAGTGGCAGAAGTTGTGGAGGGCGGTGCCGCACTCGGTGTTGAACTGATCGCAGGGCAGGAAGATGGTGCCGCTGGTGCCGAGAGAGATACTGCAATCGCCGTCGCGGAGGGTGTTGGTGCCCACGGCCGCGCCTGCGTTGTCCCCTGCGCCCGCGCAGAGGATGGCGTTAGGGAGACCGTACTCAGCCTTGAGCTTCCCCGTGGCCTCGTAGCTCTCAAAAAGGGTGGGGAGCATATCTGCGGTGACACCGCAGATCTCGCACATCTCGGGCGACCAGCGCTTGTTCTGCACATCCAGGAGGAGCATACCCGCCGCATCGGAGTATTCCGAGGAGAACACGCCCGTCAGCTTGTAGGCGAGATAGTCCTTGGGGAGACAGATCTTCTTGACTCTGGCGAAGTTCTCGGGCTCGTTCTCCCTGACCCACAGGATCTTGGGAGCGGTGAAGCCGGGAAATGCGATATTGCCCGTGAGGGCGGGGAGGGTGCCGAGACTGTTGAGATAGGCGGTCTGCGGAGCACTCCGTCCGTCGTTCCAAAGAATGGCGGGGCGGATGACCTCATCGTCCTCGTCCAGCATGACCAGACCGTGCATTTGTCCCGCGATGCCCACGCCCTTGACCTCTGCTTCCCTTCCCTTGGAGAGGACGGACAGAATTTCAACGGCGGCATTGTACCAATCGGCGGGATTTTGCTCGCTCCAGTTGGTATAGGGAGTGGAGACGGGATAGCTGACGCTGTGCTCCGCAAGAACGGTACCCTCACGGCTCAAGAGGATACCCTTGCAGGCGGAAGTGCCCAGATCAATACCAATATAGTAGTTCATATCAGACTCCCGAGAAGAGGATATCGTTGAGAACAGACTCCAGATACTCCTGTCTGCCACTGACGGGCATGACGTCCTTCAGGTTCTCGCCATAGGCGGCCAGGGACTCCAGGGTCACCTTGCCCTCGCGGATGTCCTTGCCGATGCCCTCGTTGTAGGAGGCGTAACGCTTGGCTACGTACTCGTCGATGCGGCCGTCCTCGATGATCTCATAGGCCTTGATTAACCCTAACGCGAAGGAGTCCATACCGGCGATGTAGGACAGAAGCACGTCCTCAAAGGTGTTGGACTGACGGCGTGCCTTGGCGTCGAAGTTCAGACCGCCATTGGTGAAGCCGCCGGCCTTGATGACCTCGTACATGCAGAGGGTGGTGTCGTAGACGTTGGTGGGGAACTGGTCGGTATCCCAGCCCAGCAGCATATCGCCTTGGTTGGCGTCGATGGAGCCGAAGATGCCGTTGACGGTGGCCGCGCGCAGCTCGTGCTGGAAGGTGTGGCCTGCCAGGGTAGCGTGGTTAGCCTCAATGTTCATCTTGAAGTCGTCCATGAGGCCGTAGGTACGCAGGAAGTTGGCGCAGGTGCAAACGTCGAAGTCGTACTGGTGCTTGGTGGGCTCCTTGGGCTTGGGCTCGATGTAGAAGTCACCCGTAAAGCCGTTGGCGCGGCCGTAGTCGCGGGCCAGGGTCAGGAACTTGCCCAGGTTGTCCAGCTCCAGAGCCATATCGGTGTTGATGAGGGTATCGTAGCCCTCGCGGCCGCCCCAGAAGACGTAGCCGGGAGCGCCCAGCTTGATGGCGGCGTCGATGCCTGCCTTGACCTTACCGGCGGCGATGGCGTAGACGTCAGCCGAGGGGGAGGTGGCGGCGCCTGCCATGAACATCTTGTTGCCGAACATATTGGCAGTCACCCACAGGGGCTTGATGCCGGTGGCATTCTGCTTCTCCAGCAGGTAGTCGGTGATGATCTCCAGATTCTTGATGGACTCGGCCAGGGTCTCGCCCTCGGGAGCCACGTCCACATCGTGGAAGCAGTAGTACTCGATGCCCAGCTTCTGCATGAGGTCGAAGGCGAAATCAACCTTGGCCTTATGCATGGCGATGCCGTCGAGACCGAAGGTCTTGTCCATGGTGTCGCCGCCGAACATATCGGTGCCCGAGGCGTTGCAGGTGTGCCACCAGGACATGGCAAAGCGGAGATGCTCGGCCATGGTCTTGCCATGGATCACGCGATCCTTGTCGTAGTAGCGGAAGGAGAAGGGGTTCTTGGACTTGGGGCCCTCATAGGGGATCTTTTCAATGGTACCGTACATGATTTTGTTTCCTTTCATATTATGGATATTCGTTTTTGGCTTTTTTGCACAAATTGCTGCTTTCAAAGGGTATTTGAAGATTTTTAAAGCAAGTGCCGTCCTATGGTTTGTTTTGACAGATGCTTTAGAGAGGATCCGTGATATACAATAGGGAACCTCTAAAAACTCTATTGGCGAGAAAGCCATGAGGGAGTTTTTCGTCAAATGATACAATTTTTCGCGCGCGTAGTGGAGCTACGCGAAGGGAAAATCGCTTTCGCAAGCGAAAGCGTGAAATGTGACGGAAAAATCACCATGGATTTTCCGTCAAGAGAGTTTTTAGAGGTGACCAATAAGTCGTGCGGATTCTTTGGGAGCTATAACGGTACCCGCATATCCCGACAAGGATTCACCAAAAACAACCTAACTCGAACTTTTTCGGGTTAGGTTGTTTTTCGAGGTGCCTCTTATTTTTCTTCACCTCAAAGTAGGCACTATACTCGTAATTGAGTTGTGCGCTTTTTTGCTTTCATGCGAATGGAGCATGGCTCCCGATTTTCTGTATCCGTTTTGCCTTTTCAGGCAAAGACATTTTCCCCATCACAGGTCAAACAGCACCGCCCCGAAATAGGTCACGGTATCCTTGCCGTTGATGTACTTCATGCCCGCAGCGGGGGCGAGCTTCGACACGTTGATGCCGTAGGTCTCCAGGGATGCCACGGCCAGATCGGGATGACGGCAGGGCTCGTTGGTTCGCTTGGCACAGATCTCACACATACGGCATCCGCCCGCGCCTAAGTGAAGCACGCGGGGGAGGTTTTCCGCGTTCAGCCTGTCGCGGAGCGCGACCATGAGCTTGTTATGCGCCACGCCTGCGTCCATCATGCCCTCAAAATCATAGCTGTCCTCCAGCTCGGTGACCGTCTGGTAGACCAGCATATAAGTATAGGCACGCAGGGATTCCATGAGTTCGTGGATGTCTCCCGCGTCGGGGGGACACATCCAGTTGCGGCCGTAGTTGCCGCATACGTTGGAGGCGCACATATCCCGAAAGCTCGCATCGGTCTCCACGTCGGACACGGGGATGACGGCGGCGCGAAACGCCCCCAGCGACAGAGCCAAGGTCGTCATGCGATCAAACAAAGCGTTATGTTCCATAGTACTCCTCCACGGCGTCGAAGAAGGCGTCAATGTTCTCCCAAGGGGTGGCAGGGGGAATGTCACAGCCCGAGGAAATGACGAAATTGGGGTAGGAGCAGCACTTTCCCATGACAGCGAGAGTCGCCGCCCGTACCGTCTCGGGAGTCCCCTGGCGGAGCACGCCTGCGGGGTCCACGTTGCCCATGACCACGGTGTCGGCGGGCATCTTCTGCATCATATCGGCCATGTCGATGGAATTGCCGAAGTGGTAGGCGTCCGCGCCCGTGGAGAGGATAGAATCCGTCATGCGGAGCACGTTGTCACCGCAGTTGTGGTAGACCACGATGAAGCCCTCGTCCTGCACCGCGTCCACGATCTGCTTGACGTAGGGAGAAGAAAATTCCTCCTCCAGCGCGGGAGACAGCAGACCCGACACGGGCTCGGCCATCATGATGCCGTTAGCGCCCGCTGCCTTGTAGGCCTTGGCGTACTCAATGAGAAAGGCGGTACACTTCTCCAGCACGGTGTGCACCATGTCGGGCTCGTCGTAGCAGTCCATCATGATCTCGGTCACGTCCAGAAGGCGGGCGGCCAACGAGAAGGGGCCGATGATCCCCGCCAGCACGGGGCGGTCGGTAATGATCTCCACCGCCTTGCGGATGGACTCCACATAGAGCCCCGAGCGGGCGGTACCCACGGCGGGGATCTCCAAAGCGTTTGCCTCATCCTCGTCGTTGACCAGACGGCCGATCACGGTGGGAACCTCCTCATCCGACACGCGGATGGTGGCACCAAAGCACTCGGCCTCCACCGAAAGATCCATGAGGGACACCGCGGCGGCGGCGTTGACCCGCTCGGCCACGGCCTTCATGCCCTGTGCCTGCTTGTCGCTGTCCGAGATCAGCTCACGGACGGTGATGCCCAGGAGGGACACCGAGGGAAAGGAGAGGATGGGAAGGGCTGTCTTGGTCTCCGCCGAGATCATATCCGACAGCCATTGCTTCATGTTTCTTTTCATAGATAAGCTTGGTCAACCCTTGCAGAACTCCACGGCGGCGTCAGCGGCGGAGGCAGCATCGGGCGTATACAGGTCTGCGCCGATCTTTTGGCAGTAGTCCTCGTTGACGGGAGCGCCGCCGATCATGATCTTGACTTTGTCGCGCACGCCCAGCTCGACAGCCTTCTTGACCACGTCCTCCATGACACCCATGGTGGTGGTCAGCAGGGCGGAACAGCAGATGACCTGACAGTTCTGCTCGATGGCGGTCTGCACGAAGGTTTCGGGGGACACGTCGGTGCCCAGGTCAACGACCTCCAGGCCCTTCCCTTCCAGCATCATCTTGACCAGGTTCTTTCCGATATCGTGAAGGTCACCCTGCACGGTACCGATGCAGACCTTGCCCGTGGCCTGCACGCCTGCGGCGGCCAGGTGGGGCTTCAAAATGGTCGTACCCTTGTTCATGGCGCGGGCGGCCACCAGTACCTCGGGGACGTAGACCTCGTTGTTCTTGAACTTCTCACCAATAACGTTCATGCCTGCCAGAAGTCCTTCGTTCAGGATGGCATTGGCAGCAACACCCTCGTCCAGCGCAGTCTGTACCAGCTCGGCCACGATCTTGGCCTTGCCCTTTTGCAGGTTCTCGGAAATTTCGGTTAAAATGCTCATTGTCATTCTCCTTTATCATTACAGCTTGATTTTTTGATTTCTTCGGTATAATATTATACTGACTTGAAGTTAGTGCCGGTCAAATAATCCAATTCTATAGATATTTTAACAAAAAAAAACGTCTGTGTCAAGAGAAATATCGCCCGAAATCAACACAATTTCATTACAACAGAGTTTCGGATTCCGCTTGTTGCTCAAATCCATCTTCAGGGCGACCTGTAAATGCATGGAGCATATACCCCCAAAAAATCCAATTTATTTTTAAAAAGCTATTGACAAATGTCCCGGTCGGGTGTATAATGTGTCACAACAAATCACGAAGGAGGCGCAGTCATGACAGTCAATAAGTTTTTTTATTACTTTTATTTCTTTATGAAGGGCTGCCCGCTTTCTGTGATATCCAAAGCATAAAAGCTTGGAATTCAAGAAATATGGACAGTCCGCATTCGTCGTGCTTTTGAGCATATCGAAACGCGGGCTTTTTATTTTCTAAGCCCATAATCATTTCAGAAACGAGGTAAAAAACAATGCAAATGAATTTCCACAGAAAGCTTCCCATCCCGCAGGAAGTCAAGAAAGAGTATCCTCTGACCGCTCGTATGGTGCAAGTCAAGGCAGAGCGTGACGAGAGCATCCGCGCCGTATTCGACGGTCGCTCGGACAAATTCATTCTCGTCATCGGCCCCTGCTCCGCCGATCACAGCGAGCCTGTATTGGAATATATCTCCCGCCTCCGCAAAATCCAGGAGCAGGTAGAAGACAAGATCATCATCATTCCCCGCATCTATACCAACAAGCCCAGAACCACAGGTCAGGGCTACAAGGGTATGCTCCACCAGCCCGATCCCGATGCCAAGCCCGATATGTACAAGGGCATCGTTGCCATCCGTGAGCTGCATTTGGCAGCTCTGCGCGACTACGACTTCCCCTGCGCCGACGAGATGCTCTACCCCGAGAACTACCGCTATCTCTCCGACCTTCTCTCCTACGTGGCCGTGGGTGCCCGCTCGGTGGAGAACCAGCAGCACAGACTCGTGGCCAGCGGCATCGGCGCGCCTGTCGGTATGAAAAACCCCACAGGCGGTGATCTTACGGTCATGATGAACTCCATCGTTGCAGCACAGTCCAGCCACACCTTCCTGTATCGCGGTTGGGAGGTCACGAGCGAGGGCAATACCTATGCCCATGCCATTCTCCGCGGCTATGTGGACTACGCGGGCAAGAGTGTGTCCAACTACCACTACGAGGATCTTCTGCGAGTGAAGGAGCTGTACGACAAGTCCAACCTCGTCAACCCCTCGGTCATCGTGGATACCAACCACAACAACTCGGGCAAGAAGTATTTGGAGCAGGTGCGCATCGCCAAGGACATCGTCCACAGCCGCAATCAGAACGCCGACATCAAGAATCTTGTCAAGGGTCTCATGATCGAGAGCTACATCGAGGACGGTGCCTGCAAGGCCGAGGAGCACATCTTCGGTAAGTCCATCACCGATCCCTGCCTCGGCTGGGAAAAGACCGAGCAGCTCATCCTCGACATCGCCGATAAACTCTGATTCCCAATCTGATCAAAGGAAGAAATACCATGTCAAACAAACTGGAAGAAGCACGAAGGATCATCAATGAAGTGGATGCCGAGATGGCGGCGCTTTTCGTCAAACGCATGAGAGCCGCCGAGCTGGTATACGAACACAAAAAAGAATTCGGTCTCCCCATCCTCGACCAAAAGAGAGAGGATGCTGTCATTGAAAAAAACGCCGCGCTGGTGGAAGATGATATCCTGAAGGGCTACTACATCGACTACCTGAAGCATCTTATGTCGGTCTCCCGTGCCTACCAGTACCGTATGCAGAGCGGGCTGAAGGTAGCCTACAGCGGCGTGGAGGGCGCGTTTGCCCATATTGCCGCAGGGCGGATCTTCCCTGAGGGAAATCGCGTTTCCTACAGCGATTTCAAGGCCGCCTACGAGGCGGTGGTTCGTGGGGAGAGTGACGTTGCGGTACTCCCGATTGAGAACAGCTACGCAGGTGAGGTGGGGCAGACCATTGATCTCATTTTCTCCGGCGGACTGTTCATCAACGGCATCTACGAGCTGGAGATCCACCAGAACCTGCTGGGTCTTCCCAACGCTACCGTGGAGGATATCAAAAAGGTCACAAGCCATCCGCAAGCGCTCAGCCAGTGCCATGACTATATCAAAATGCGAGGCTTGGAGACTGAGGAAGCCAACAACACCGCCCTCGCTGCCAAGACGGTTGCCGAGAGCAATGATCCCTCCCTCGGTGCCATCGCCAGCGTGGAGACCGCCGAGATCTACGGACTCAAGGTCATCGAGGCCAACATCAATAAGAGCGGCGAAAACACCACTCGTTTTGCCGTCCTTTCCAAGGTAAAGGCCGCCTCTCCCGCGCTTTCCAGCACCGTTTTGATGTTCACTGTCAAGCACGAGGCCGGCTCTTTGGCAGAGGCCATCGGTATCATTGGCCGCTACGGCTACAACATGACCGCGCTCCGCAGCCGTCCCATGAAAAAGCATTCCTGGCAGTACTATTTCTACGTGGAGATCGACGATACCCTCGACACCGAAAACGGTACGCAAATGATCGCCGAGCTGAGTAAGGTGTGCGATCAGCTCAAAATGGCGGGAACCTTCGCGCCTCACACAGAAATATAAGAGCTCTATTGCTATAGTCAAAGAGCTCCACAGCCAAATGATATAATCCAAATACAAAGGGAAGCCGAAATCGGCTTCCCTTTGTATTTGATCAGCTATTATACGTTCCCTCGGTGGAGGAGAACACAGCCTCAATGCCCTCCTTGCGGCGGGAGGTCTTGACGTGCTCGAACAAGAGGTCGCGGTACTGCTCCTCGTCGAAGGGGATGGTCACGGGCTTACCCGTCCAAGCCGAGAGGTGCATGGCGTTGGACATGGTGAGACCGTTGATACCCTCGCGGCCGTCAGCAACCAGAGGCTCGTCACGCAGAATCGCGGCGGCAAAGGCATTGAGCACACCGATGTGCTGGGGATTCTGACCGTCGGTCTCCACGGAAACGCGCTCACACTTGGGAGCGGCAAAGGCAACCTTATTGGTGGCTGAGAACTCAGGCTCCGGGGTGTCCAGCTTGAGGAAGGTGATGGAGCCGCCGTCGGTGATGATGGTGCCGCCCTCACAGACGATCTCCAGGCGGTTGGTACCGGGGGCATCGCCCGTGGTGGTGATGAAGGTGCCCGTAGCACCGTTTTCATACTCCATGTAAACGGTCACGTCGTCCTCGACCTCGATGTCGTGCCACTTACCGAAGTGCATCTTGGCATCCACGACCTTGGGCATACCGCAGATCCATTGGAAGAGATCGAGATTATGGGGACACTGGTTGAGGAGGACGCCGCCCCCCTCACCCGACCAGGTAGCACGCCATGCGCCCGAATCGTAGTAGGCCTGGGGGCGGTACCAGTTGGTGATGATCCAAGAAGTACGCTTGATGGCACCCAGCTCGCCCGAATCCATGATCTCCTTGACCTTGCGGTAGATGTGGTTGGTACGCTGGTTGAACATCATGCCGAACTTCAGCTCGGGATGCTTGTCGGCCTCGGCCATCATCTCACGAACCTGAAGCGTATACACGCCCGCGGGCTTTTCACACATGACGTGCAGTCCTGCCTGCATCGCCTTGATGGAATAATCGGGGTGACCGTAGTGAGGGATGGCGATGATGACTGCGTCGATAAGGCCGGAATTAAACATCTCCTCACCGTCTGCAAATGTAGCAATATCGGGGTAGGATACGTCGGGCTTGTTGGTACGGTGAACAGCGAGGCGGGACAGCGCGAACTCCAAACGTGCGGGGTTGGTATCACATACCGCCGTAATCTCGATCTCAGGGCACTTGTTGTTGAGGTAGTTTTCAAGGTGTCCCGAGCCCATGTTACCGATACCAAGGATGCCAAGTCTTACTTTTTTCATGACGTTTTCTCCTTTATGTTGTACTTATTTTTAGATCAGAAGCTCATACCCTGCGCCTTCAGGTAATCGTAGCTTTGCTTGAGGCAATCGAAGGGATCTTCCTCGTAGCAGTTATCCTGCTCGATGAAAGCATACTGCACGTTGGCATCGTCGCAGGCACGAAGAATTTCGGGATAGTTCATATTTCCCTTGCCGATGGGGGCCATGCGCACACCCTTATCCGCGGGGCTGTAGACCATATCCTTGAAATGGATGCAATCTACCCTGCCCTTTAGCTGACGGAGCCACCACGCAGGGTCACCGCCACCTGCCTGGATCCAGTAGGTGTCCAGCGTCACGCCACACTCGTCGGGGGTAAAGGCTTCGCAAAGCAGGTCAAGGAAGGTCTTGCCCTCAAAGCGAGCCAATTCCATGTGGTGATTGTGGTACATGAATTTATGTCCCGAGGCGGCGATCTTTTTCATCGCCTCATGTGCCTCGCTTTCCATGGTTGCCAGTCCTTCGGGGTTGATGCCGCGGGGATTGGAGCCAATGCCGATCCATTTACAGCCAATTCTGTCGTGGAAAGCAATCGTTTCGTCCGTGGCGTTGACGATCTTGTCATAGCTGTAGTGGGTAATATCACAAGTGAGACCCGTCTCAGCGAGCTTTTCCGCCATCCAGTCAGCCTCATAGGCGCAAACGCCCGAAAGCTGGATGTGCTTGTAGCCCATGTCGGCCACCCGTTCCATAGAGGCTTCCAAGCCTTCAAGGGTGGTGCATTGATTGCGGAGGGTATAGAATTGTACGCCGATTTTCATGTTGTTTTTTCCTTTCACAGGGGATTTGCGTTCAGTACGCCGTCGGTACAATGGATGTTATAATACTCGTATGTATGACGGTGGTCACCATCTCTGCCAAGGCGACCCTGGTCGATGCTGTTTTGGATCAATGCATTCCATTCTTCTGTTGTGCCGTTATAATGGATATCGGGAATCGTAACAGTTCCTCCTTCTGTATAAGGAACAACCTCGTACATAAGCGCCTCAAGCTGATACATATCACCGATGAGCTCCAAGGAGGCAGGCAGATATACGTCTTCCAGCTTATCGCAGCCGTAAAGCGCGCGTCCTCCGATTTCCTTGACACCTTCTTCAAAGATCACGGTTTTGAGGTTAAAGCAACCGCCCAAAGCACCTTCCTCTACCAGCTCCACCGTTCCTGGAACAGCGAGGGTCTCCAAACGGTTACAGCCGAAAAAGGTCATACAATCCACCGAAGCAATTTGGCTCGGCCACTGAATAGCGGTCATATACTCGCCCGTACCTGAATAGTTTTCAAGCATATCAGGCAGAAAGGCTTCCTCCACGCCTTCTTTTTTACAGGTTTTCTGCATATTCTGCAGGGTCTTGTAATAGTCGCTGTCCTTCATTTTCGGATGTGCGCGCTTCAAATGGGTCGCCAGCTTCAAGGCTTCAATACTCGTAGCTGTGGGATCATACACATATACGTTCATGATCTCTAAGATAGGATAGACCGACAAAAGATCCTGTTTCAAGCGGTCAGAGGTACAGAATTCCAAGCCCTTCAGTTGATAATAGGACATGAACTGTTTGTAATAAAAATTGTCCTCGTTACCTTCAAAATAGGTAAGCACATGCCCAAAGAGCTCTTCCCCGGCCTCTTGGGGGAGCATATCGGGCAACACGGCATACTGATTGTTACAGGTGATCTTAACGACGGGATTTCCCTTGTCATCGGCATCGGGAATGACCAGCTCAAAGGGCTCGTCATAGTAGGGGTTAAAGTCGATGGTCGCTACGCAAACGCCGTTTTCGTTGGTGTTCAGCTGGATGCGGTAGGGCTCGTCATCCGAAAAATCCTTATAGTCGGGGCGGTTTTTCTTTTCGGTCTCGCTTTCCTCGGTGTCCTCCTCCGCATCATCCTTGGCTGTACCGCAAGCCGAGAGGACGGCGGTCAGAGTCAAAAGAAGTGCCAGTAAAAATGCCCACAGTTTCAGATGTTTTTTCATGCTTTTCTCCTCCGTATAGAATTATATACTTGAAATGATGTCCTTGAGGCAAGCCGTCGCGTGGTCAAACGCCGCGCGTGCGTCGGGGTAGGAAATGCCGCCCACAACGCTCTTATCGTCGGGATTTTCCAGCGCGGCCAGTCCCACAAATTCCATGAGATGAGGCTCCAGCGTCAATACTCCGCTGTTTTTCCCATCGCGTGCCATGGCCGCAAACAGGGGGAGATATTCACGCAAGACGCCGATGCCGCGGCCGGGAGGGACGATGCGTCCGTCTTCAAGCGCATCCTTGATGTGCCCGTACCAAACGTAGGGGGACAGCATCTCCCACGCGGTCATGATGTCCTGGCCGCACTGCACAAAGTTGGCGGGATCAAACACGGCGCTCAAGTCGGGCAACGCTCGGTGCAGGCGCAGGCAACGTTCCGAGGTGTCGCCGTAAATTCCCTTTTCGTTTTCGTGGCAGGGACGCACACCCGAAGCCTTCGCCATGTCGCAGAAAATATCCAGACGGCGGCAGACCTCGTCAAAATAAACGTCCGAGCCGTCGGTGCCGTAGAAGCTGAAGAGACGGATGCAGGGGGCTTCAAAAATTGCCGCCATCTCCAAAAGGCGCGAAAACTGCTCCTTTTCTTTGGAAAAATCCTCCGCGATCCGGCTTTTTCCCGCAGGAGAACCAATAGACCAGACCGACAGTCCGCGCTCCTTCAATTCCTTGGCAAATACCTTGGCGGCTGAAAAATCCAACGCAGCAATATTTTGTCCGTTGACCCCGCGGATCTCCAGATATGGGATCGCGTTTTGGGTCAGCGCCTCGATCTGTCCTGCGGTGGCGGCAGACGCTTCATCGGCAAAAGCACACAGCTTGATGACATCCTTCATTTTCTCATGACTTTGGTTGAAGCCAAAGACCCTTTCTGATGCTCACAGTGTATTTCCGACCCCGCCTTCAGCATGGGTCCGGATCAATTTCATTATAGCATATGACCAACATTTTGTAAAGAGATTTTCCAAGAATCGGACAAAATAAATTCCCTGTCTTTTCACCGCCACACCGATCATTTCCCTTGACAAAATCTTTGGAATCTGCTATAATATATTCTGTCGTTATATATCATTTTGCATGGGAAGGAGATCGTGCCGTGTCTTTGCATACAGATCACAATGATTTTGGAAATCCGTTGGGGATCTTGGGCAATACCCGTCTCTTGCAACGACTGACGAAGGATGTTTCGGAAAGCCGTCTCTCCCACGCGTATATTCTGGACGGCAAGCCCGGCAGCGGGCGACACACGGTAGCCCGTCACGTGGCTGCGGCCATTGCCTGTTATCACCGCGAGGGGCGCCAAATCCCTGCCGCGCAGGATGGACAATTCGGCTTTTTCGATGATGATCCCATTCCCGTTCCCGAAACACATTTGCCGATTCCCTGCGGTGCTTGTGAAGGCTGCCGCAAGGTATTGGAGGGCATTTCCCCTGACGTGCACGTCATCGGCCGCGAGGGCAAAGCCACGCTGGGTGTGGATGCCATCCGCCGTGTCCGTGAAAGTCTGTACATCTCCCCCGTGGAGCTGGACACCAAGATCTACGTCATTGAGGATGCCGAAACCATGACACCGCAGGCGCAAAACGCGCTCCTGCTTTCCTTGGAGGAGCCTCCTCCCTACGTCCTGTTTTTGCTCCTTTGCAACGGCACCGAGCATCTTCTCGAAACCATTCTCAGCCGTGCCCCCGTGTTGAAGACCCAGCCCATGTCGGACGGCGAGATCCGCAGCTATCTTCAAAGCAATCGGCGCACCCTTCCCGCATCGGACATGGAGGCTGTTCTCATCGGCGCCGACGGCTCCATCGGCCAAGCACTCACTTTATCGGATTCCAAATCTCTCAAGGATATTCTCCGTCAACGCGGCCTCATCGACGCATTCATCAAGGGATGCGCACACAAGAAAAAAAACACCCTCACCGAGGCTGTGAGTCAATTCGGAAGCAAGCGAGAAGAGGTTTTGCGTCTGCTTTCCCTGCTCAGCCTTGCCGTGCGGGATCTCTTGCTCGTCAAGAAAGCAGAGACTGTCCGTCTCAAATACTACACCCAAATCGAAGCGGCAGCAGAGCTTGCCGACACTTTTACGACGCGTTCCCTGCTTTCGCTGTATACCGCTGTTGAAAGCGCCAAGGACGACATCACCCAAAACAGAAACATCCGCCTGACTCTGACGCATATGTGCCTGTCTGCAGGCGTACTGTAGGAAGCCTCTGCATGAGGCCTCCTCCCACAGGAAGGTTCTCTGTAAACATGAAAGGAATCACCCTTATGGATACAAATGAAAAAGCACCCGTACAAAAAGAAAAAGACGGAAATAAAAAGCCCTACAGAGGCAAGCGCCGTCCGCATCACAAGCACGGAGACCACAAACCCGACAATAACGCCAAGCCCAAGGACGCAGTCAGCGCGACTCCCGTTGCCGAGACTTCCGAGGCATCCGCTGCTCCCCGTGTGACTCCCCCCACAAACAAGCGTCAGGGCAACAAAAACACGGGAAACAAAAACGAGGCCGGACGCAAGCAGAATAAACCCCAGAAGACAGATGCCGCAGCCGCTTCTCCTGCGCAGGATGCGGCCAAGGAGGAAGCTAAGGAGCAGACCAATGCCCCTGCTGCTCCACAACGTTCCCAACGTCCGCAACGCCCCCAAAACACAAACGCCACCAAGAAAAACACCGCGCTTCCCCAAATGGACAATCTCCTGATCGAGGATTGCCCCGAGGAGGTCGCAGATATTTCGGGATACACCACCGAGGCTGCAGAGATCGAGCGCATCCTGAGCCACGATCTTTTTGCCAAAACTTCGCATGAGATTCCCGAAGAGATCCCCGAGGGAAAGGTCGTTATCGTCGGTGTTCGCTTCCGCGCGGGCGGCAAAACCTATTTCTTTGATCCCGGTCAGATCTCCTGTGCCGCAGGTAGCTATGCCATTGTCGAGACTGCGCGCGGACTGGAATTCGGCGAGATCTGCATCGGCAACCGCATGGTGGAGAGCTCGCTGGTCGTGCCTCCCCTTCGCCCCGTCATCCGTTTGGCAACTGCCGAGGATCTGGAGCAAAACAAGGCCAATCATGCAAGGGAGGAGGAGGCCTTCCGTGTCGGCAAAGAAAAGATCGCCGAGCATGGGTTGGACATGAAGCTTGTATCTGTGCAGTACACCTTTGATAACAGCAAGCTGCTCTTCTACTTCACCTCCGACGGGCGCGTGGACTTCCGTGAGCTTGTCAAGGATCTCGCAGGTGTGTTCCACATCCGTATCGAGCTTCGACAGATCGGCATCCGTGACGAGGCCAGAATGCTGGGCGGTCTCGGCGCTTGCGGCCGTCCCCTGTGCTGCAGCAGCTTCCTGTCCGACTTTGGACAGGTATCTATGAAGATGGCCAAGGAGCAAAATCTTTCCCTGAACTCTACCAAGATCTCGGGCTGTTGCGGACGACTCATGTGCTGTCTGCGCTATGAGCACGAGACGTATGCAGAGGCGCTTCGCCAGCTTCCCAATCCCGGAGCCTTCGTCAACACCCCTGACGGCCCCGGTGTGGTGACCGATGTTCTCCCCCTCGAGGAGGCTGTCAAGGTCTCTCTCCGTGCCGACAGCGGCACCGCTCCCAAGAAATACAGCAAGCAGGACATCACCCTGCAGCATCGCAATCACACCCCCGAGGAAGTACCTGCGGAGATCACCGCCGAGCCCGATTCCGACGATTGATCTGTATTTCCCTGCAATGTTTTCAGTTTGTTTACACTTATGTATCAAATTCCATGATATTTTTTTAAAAACTGCTATTGCAAAATATTTGGTTTGTGTTATAATGTGTGTATACCGTCTTTGACGGCAAGTAATATCAAAACGGAGGTTTCTACCATGGCTTACATCATCAACGACAGCTGCATTTCCTGCGGCGCTTGCGCTGACAACTGCCCCACTGAGGCTATCTACGAGGGTGACGGCAAGTACGAGATCGATGCTGACAAGTGCATTGACTGCGGTACCTGCGAGGACACCTGCCCTGTAGACGCTCCCAAGGCTGAGTAATTCAGAGCTATAAACAAAACCCGATCCATCATGCGCGGCAAGACCGGCACAAGATGCGATCGGGTTTTGTTTTTTTGCTACAGGGTTGAATTTTTGTCAATTGTATGTTATAATGGTAAAAAACTTTCGGGAGGTCGGCATGACGGGAAACAACGAGCGACGGGATACCGTCAACGAGCATATCACATTGACACAAAAGACCGACGGGCTGACCTTCGGCACAGACGCGTATCTTCTGGCGGCCTACGTCAAGCCCAAAGCGTATGCCCACGCCGTGGATCTGGGGAGTGGCACCGGGATCATCCCCCTGCTCTGCCTTGCCAGAAACAAATTTGCCTCTTGTGTAGCAGCCGAGATCCAACCCGCGTTTGGAGAGTTGATCCTGAAAAACGCAAGCGAGAACGGCATGACCGAAAGGCTCACGCTTTGGTCGGGCGATATCCGGGAGTTATCCGCCGCCGCGTTGGGCTTTGAAGCTGACATCGTAACCGCCAATCCTCCGTACATGACCGCCAACGGAGGTGCAGCGAATGTCCACGAGGAGAAGTACATTGCCCGTCACGAGGTGCACGGCGGGATATTTGATTTTTGCGCGGCCGCAGGACGCATCCTCAAGCACGGGGGGCGGTTCTACTGCGTATTCCGTCCCGATCGTCTGTCAGATCTCATGGCGGCTATGCGCGCGGCACGGCTGGAGCCCAAGCGAATGACCTTTGTGCACGCCACCTATGCCGCCACCCCCTCCATGGTGTTGCTGGAGGCCACCAAGGGCGCTGCGCCCTCCATGATGCTCACGCCGCCACTGTGTCTGTGGGAAGCGGACAAAGCGCACCCCGCCAAGCCCGCTACGCCTATGCAGCCCACGACTGACAGCGACTATATTTACGCACATTGCGGCTTTCCCGACAGTTTTACGCTGGGGAACAAGCATTCGTAACATTGCGTGAGCATTGTTATTTGCCGCAATGCGGCAGCCAATATCGCATAACATTCTCCGTGTCTATGTTCATCAACCGATGGGTAGTACAACGGTAAATTGTTGTTTGCCGCAGTGCGGCGGCCAATATCGCGTGACACTCTCCGCAGGGAAGGTGCATCACCCGACAAGAGGTTGGTTATGTAAATTGTTGTTTAGCGGAGGATTAACGAAAACCCGTAGGGGCGACCCTAT
>JAGASP010000071.1 GCA_017621695.1 Clostridia bacterium | reverse complement strand
GTCAAGAATCATTTGCAAAGGTCATTGTCATTCTGTAGGGGCGGATTCCATATCCGCCCGTTCCCTCTAAAGATCTATGCTTATCAATGATTTTTATATCGGGCGGGTATGGAATCCGCCCCCACGGCCATATTGGTCATACGCCCGTAAACAACAATTTATGCGATCAACATCTTGTCGGGTGATTCACCCTCGCCTCGGAGAGTGTCACGCGATATTGGCCGGCGGCACTGCCGCCTAAACAACAATTTACACCCGAATATCACCTTCCAAAGGAGCCACCATGACAAAAAAAATCAAAACATCACCTCCCTTTGAGGGTGAACCCTCCCTCGCAGAAAAGCTCCACTTCGAACGCATATCCCGCGAAGTCGCGCAAATGCCCCGGCATACCGCGCATACCGGCCCGACAGCAGATAAAAGCGCGCCCGTCATCGGCACATTGCGCGAAAAACGCCTCCACGCCGTTGTCAAGCGTTACCTCTGTGAGGATATTTCCACCCATGAGATCCCCTTGCAGGATCTCGTTTCGCTTGACAGCGCTCCCCAGACCAAAATGGTGGCCGACGTGCTGGTGGGCAACATGATCTACGAAGTGCAAACGGGAAGCTTCTATCCTTTGAAAAAAAAGCTGGAATGGTATCTTGAGCACACGGATTTCCATATCACGGTAGTCCACCCCATGGTGGGTATCAAATATCTCTCCTGGATCGATCCCGCAAGCGGTCAGGTGGCCGAGCGCAACAAGCTCTCCCGAAAAGGCCGTGTCAAGGATATCGCCGGGGAGCTGTATTGGCTCTCGGATTTCATCGGGCATCCTCGTTTTTCCCTCCGACTGCTGCTTTTGGAAATCGAAGAATACCGCATTCTCAACGGCTACGGCAAGGAAAAGAAAAACCGTGCGGAGAAATACGAGCGCTTCCCCGTCTCTCTTTTGGGTGACGTGGCACTCTGTGAGCCCGAAGACTACGCCTTTTACTTTTTGCCGCACGACATGGGCACTGCTCCCTTCACCGCTGCCGAATACAGCAAAGCAAGCGGGATCCGCGGCAAGGCGGCATACGCGATGCTACACCTCATGGTGCAGCTCGGCATCCTCAAGGAAGGCGAAAAACGAGGGCGCAGCATGACATTTTTGAGGGAAAATATCCCTGATTCCTCCGACACTTTCATATAACAACTTCATATTGCGGGCGAACCATGTTCGCCCGTTTTCATACAAACAGCACATTTCAAACGTTGTTTCTTGATTTATCACAACAAAGTATGCCCACAACTCACCCGTATTTTTTGCAATATCACGATTTTTTGAAAGGAAAAATGAAAATCCTGTGAAACATATTGACATTTATGGAAAATCGGGGTATAATAAAATGAAAACTTGTGTTCACACAAATCATTTTTTTTCATGAAGTTTGGAAAGAAACGCATTCATCCGCAAATTTTCTTCCCAATTCTCCGCCCATGGGTCTGTTCTCAAAAGCCCATACATTCTGTTTTGAAAGTTTTTTGAGGGGTCATTTTCAGCTTTTCAAGTCTCTCTCACCCCAAATACAATGAAAGGTAGGTCAACACTATGGTTATCGACGGCGAGCAATTCCAAAAAATGTGTGCATCCGCAGCCAATTCCATTGACAGTCAAAAGACCGAGATCAACAATCTGAACGTATTCCCCGTACCCGATGGCGATACGGGCATCAACATGAGCCTGACCATGAAGCCCGTCCGCAAGATCCATTTTGCCCCCGGCCCCCTCTCCGAGACCGCAGGCAAGGTCGCAGACAGCGTCCTCCGTTCCGCGCGCGGTAACTCGGGTGCCATCCTCTCCCTGTTCTTCCGCGGCATGGCCAAATCCTTCAAGGGTCTGGACAAGGCCGAGACGCAGGACATCGCTAAGGCCATCCGCAGCGGTACCAACGAGGCTTACCGCGCGGTCAGCGTCCCCACCGAGGGCACCATTCTGACCGTCATGCGCGGTTGCGCCGACGTAGCTGAGGCAGAAGCCGACAACTACAAGGACGATCCCGTCGCTTTCTTTGAGCTTCTGGTCAAGAACGCCGAAGAAGTGCTCAACAAGACCCCCGAAATGCTCCCTGTCCTCAAGCAGGCCAAGGTCGTAGACGCGGGCGGTAGCGGATTTGTTGCGATTCTGAAGGGTATGCTGGCCTCCCTACGCGGTCAGGACGTTCCCGAACAGAATGACGGCGACAACGCAGAGGCAACCCAAACCCAGGCCGATTTCGGAGAATTTGACAATGCCTCCATCAAGTTCGCATATTGCACCGAGTGTATCGTTGGCAAGAACAAGGAATTCGCGGGCGAGGGTAATGCAACCACCTTCCGCGACACCATTTCTCCCTGGGGCGACAGCATGGTCTTTATCGATGACGAGGAGATCATCAAGCTCCATATCCACACCAATGATCCCGGTCGCGTACTGAGTGAAGCACTCAAGTACGGTGCGCTGGAAACCGTCAAGATCGAAAACATGAAGAGCCAGCATTCCGCTCTGACCGATGCGGGAGAAGCCGCCACCGAGGCTCCCGTGGACACCACCGCCGTGGAGATCCCCTTCGGCTTTGTGGCTGTATGTCTCGGTGAAGGCACCGCGCATATGTTCCGCGACCTTGGCGTTAACCAGATCGTCACGGGTGGTCAGACCATGAATCCCTCCACCGACGATATTCTGAATGCCGTACACCGCACCAAGGCTGAAGTGGTCTACGTGCTCCCCAACAACAAGAACATCATCATGGTGGCCAATCAGGCCGCAGAGCTGGTGAAGGCCGAGGGTGTCCGCCGCCTCGTCGTGCTGGAGACCCGTAGCGTTCCCGAAGGCATGGCCGCTATGCTCGCCTTTGACGAGTCCGCAACCCCCGAGGATAACGCAGTCGCCATGACTGAAGCCTTTGGCAACGTTCATACCCTGTCGGTCACCCGTGCTGTCAAGGATGCCGCCATCGACGGTATGTCCATCAAGGCCGGCGAGTACATGGGACTCTGCGACAGAAAGATCGGCTATACCGGTACGGGTCGCCGTGCCATCGTGCTTAAAATGCTGGAAAACTTCCCCGACGCGTCCTTTGTTACCGTTCTCTACGGCTCCGACGTCACCGAGGAAGCCGCCAATAAGCTTCTCTCCAGAATGCAGGAGCAGCTCCCCGACGCCGAATTCTCGGTCATCAACGGCGGTCAGCCCCTGTATGACTATGTCATTTCCGTCGAGTAATCGATCACATTGCCGACCGGCTGTAAAGGCCGCCTCGCATGAGGCGGCCTTTTGCTTTGTGAATGTGCCGTAAAAGTCATGAAATCTTCAAAAACGCATCAGGCACTTGACACTTCACGGGTGTATGATGTATAATAAGATGTAGTATCCACCCAACAACGACCTTGATCGGAGGCATCAGACTTTGATAGAAATCAAAAGTATCTCAAAACAGTACGACGGCGAAACCGTCCTCCACGACACCAACCTTCTGATCCGAAACCGTATGATCTACGGCCTTTTCGGCTTGCACGAGGCGGGAAAATCCACCCTCCTGCGGATCCTTGCCGGCACGCTGACCCCGACGCAGGGCACCGTGCTGATCAACGGCTACGATATCATTCGAAAGCCCAAGGAAGCCAGACGGCAGATCGGATATCTACCGCAGGAATTCCCCTCCGCCGATGAGCTGACCCCCTATGAATACCTGGCGTTTGTCGCCTCGGCCAAGGGGGTGAAGGGTGAGCTTTTGCACGCGCAGATCAAGGAAGCGCTGGTGCTGACACGGCTGACTGCCGTACAGGAGCGCTCGCTTCGCAATCTCTCCCCTGCAGAAAAGCAGCGGCTCGGTTTGGCGCAGGCATTGATGGGCAACCCCGATATTCTGTATCTGGACGAGCCCACCGACGGTCTCAGCCCTAAGGATGCCATGGAGATCCACACCCTCATCCGCAAGCTGGCTCAAAGCAAGACCGTCGTGATCGCATCGCACGTTTATGCGGATCTTTCGCTTTTGTGTGACCGCATCATCGTCCTGAAGGACGGCCGCGTCATCGCCGAGGACACCCCCGAGACGCTGGAAGCACGAGAGGATCTGATGCTCCCGCAGGTTCTGCACATTGAACAGCCGCAAGAAGATGAGGAAAGTGACGAAATCACCATTCACGAAGCAGACTATGAAGACGAGGAGGACAACTGACCATGGGTGCTGTATATAAACGCGAGCTCAAAGCGTATACCCGCAATCTCTATGCCTTCCTGTTTGCCGCGGTGATTTTAGCGGTGCTGGGTGCTTCCATGTTTTATTTCAACCTGAATTACAGGCTTGCCAAGCTGGCATACGCATGGAGCAACGGCTATACCGAATACGCCCTGATCCTCATGATCCCCATTCTTTGTATGCGCAGTATGGCCACAGACAGGCGGCAGGGCATGGACGAGTTCTACCGCTCTCTGCCCATCTCCACCACATCCGTCGTCTTGGGTAAGTATTTCGCGCTCCTGACGGTGTACGCAGCCCCCTTGGCGGTCGCCTGCCTGTACCCCCTCTTGCTTTCGAGCTTTGGAAAGATCAGCTGGGGTTGGTCTTACCTCATTCTTTTGATGTACTTCCTGTTGGGCGCGGCGCTGATCGCCCTTTGTATGTTCCTCTCCAGCCTCACACATTATCCTCTGGTCGCCGCCGCAATGGGATTTTCGGTATGCCTGGCTTTGTTCTTCCTTCCCATCCTTCTGGGCATTCTGCCCGCATCCCCCCTCCTGTCCCTGATCCTGCTTGCCGCACTGGGCGTATTGCTTGCCGCAGTTTGCTTCCTTTCGACCAAGAACATCCTTGTCACCGCGATCACCGCGGTCGTATCCATCGGCTCGATTTCCGTATGTTATCTGATCGACACCTTAAAAAAAGGCACCGCCTTTGAAGCGCTCTTCTCCTTTTCTCTGCAACAGGCCATCCCCTTCTATCAGTACGAGTACGTTGCCCAAAAAGGCTTTTTAGACCTGTTCTCGGTGTTCATGCTTCTGGCCTTTGCCGCATTCTTCGTGGTTTTGTCGATACTTACGGTCAAAGCCCGCGCAGACAGATGAAAGGAGGGCACATATCATGAAACAAATTTTATCCCAAAAGCGTCAAGCGACACTGATCTTTGTAGTGGTTGCCCTGCTTCTGCTTGTGCTGATCCTGGCCGCTGTGCTGATCTACACGCTTCCCTCAGACTTTACGAGATTCGACGGTACTGACAATCCCGTCCATGAGATCTCTGCCACCTCTCATAATTTTGTAGCCTCGTTGGAGGAGGATGTCACCGTATATTGGCTGTGCCCCGACGGAATTCCCAACGAAACCATGAGCTATTTCCTCATCAATTACGTCGATGCCAGCGAGCATCTTTCCCTCGTGATGGTCAACACGACCACCCACCCCGAGTTTACGAAAAAATACACCTCCGAGCCCCTCAATGACTACAGCATGATCGTAGAAAGCGAGAAAAGATACCGCGTTATCCGAGAATCCGAGCTTTACTATTTTGTCAATGAATTTGTCAATTCTCAAATGGGCGGCACCTACCGCCTGACAGAAGCGCAGTACAGCGTTTTGCTCGAAGACTTTGAGGAGGAAATGAGCAAAACAGAAACCACCCCCTATTTCTGCGGTGAGGCTTATCTGACGGCTGCGATCGATTACGTCACCCGCCCATATATTCCCCATCCGTATGTTCTGACGGGACACGGCGACCGCACCATGTCTCCGACTCTTCTGCAAATGTGGGGTATGTACGGCTTGACCCCCGAAGAGCTCTCCTTGAAAGAAGCACCGTCGATTCCCGAGGACGCATCCTTTATTCTGCTGTTTGCCCCCACCGAGGATCTTTCGGACAAGGAAGCCCTCCTGCTCAAGCAGTACATCCAGGGCGGCGGTTCTTTCCTGCTTGTCAGCGATCCCGATACCTCCGGATTTACAAATCTCGCCTCCATCTGCGCGCTGTTCGGAATGCATCCCACCGACGGTATTGTGGTTGACCCCTCCAAAGAGGCGCATATCAGCAACCAGATCAACCTGTTGGTTCCCATGATCTATCCCCAGCACGCCATCACCTACACGGCCTACAGCAGCGGACTTCCCGCCTATATTCCCAACGCCATGGCCATTGCGATAGACCAAAAGCTGCCCGACGGTGTATCCGCATCGGTGCTGTTTGCATCCACCACCGCCGGTTACCGTGTGTCCGAGGACAGCGCCATGACCCCGCTTTGTCCCCCGTCTTCCCAATATATTACGGCCTGCGCGACCATGCAGACGGAAACCGCCGATGGCACGACAAATCCTGCCTATTTTGCATGGTTTGCGTCAAGTGACGCCTTTACCGATACGGCCGCCGCGCTCTCTCAGGGCGGCAATTATCAATATCTGTTGGCTGCCGCCGCCTGGATGCACGCAGATGAGCAGTTCACCTCATCCTATACCAACCTGAGCAGTGTGGACATTTCCGAGCCCGTCCTGGAGGAGCTGACCTCCACGTCAGCGATGATTCTCGGACTTACGACCGCCATTGTGCTGCCTATTTCCCTGGTGGTGATCGGTCTTGCCATCTGGTTCAAGCGCCGCACACGCTAAACCGTTTTGCGCATATTTTGCCACACACGTCTATTTGAAGCATAACATGGCATACACTCCATTGGGTATCTGACAGTTGCAGAGCCGCCACACCGTCTGTTGCGGGTTGATTCCGCGCACCGAACCTACAAAAACAGCTCTGGGAGGGGCTGATATGACATGAATATTGCTTTTTTACTGAAACCCAAAAGCCAGGTCGCCTATCTCGTAGAGGGCAGCAGCTTCCGACAGGGTATGGAAAAGCTGCGCCGCTATGGGTATACCGCGATTCCCGTGATCTCGAGAGACGGGATCTACCTCGGATGCATCAGCGAGGGGGATTTCCTCTGGAACATCATGAGCATGGGAAGCCTCGAGACGCACGATCTGGAGCAAGCCAAGATCGATGACATCATATCCAAAGACCGCACACCGCCCGTGCACATCACCGCCAACGCGGAAGAGCTTTTCTCCCGTGCATTGGAGCAGAACTTCATTCCTGTGGTAGATGACCGCGGCGTGTTCATGGGCATCATCACACGCCGAGCCATTCTTTCCTACTGTATGGAGCAAGGTGTCGCGGACGGCGAGGCTGTGGCGTATTTGAACGTAAAAAAAGAGGCGTAACCAAAAACCGAGACGCGAAAAGCGTCTCGGTTCTGTTTTTTGCGGGATAAAATATTTGTAGGCAAGGTGGCCTCCCATCCCAACGAACGGTCGGGACACCGTTGTATTTATGGATCACTTCTGTTGTTTGGCGATATGCTGCATCGTCAGCTTTACCCGATCCGAGATTTTCACCGTATCCACCCCAAAAATCGAGGTGTGCAAGGTATCGTTGATGGGATTTTTCCAATATGCCGGTATAGATTGAATTCCATTCGCCATACCAAGCACTGAACCAACGGTTGCACCGTTGCAATCCGTATCAAAACCGGTTTCTACTGCCATACAAACGGATTTTCCGTAATCCCCCTTGCCATACAGCAAAGCCGCAGCAACAATCATCGCATTCGATATGGTGTGGCACCAGCCATGCGCGGTATATTCATCATATTGCTCGTGGATCATATCAAAGCATTTTTGTTGAGGAATTCCGGCCTTAAAGGTATCGACAACAGCCGTCACATCCTTATATAACCGCGAGGTGTGCGGAATCTGGGCAAGTCCGCCCGCAATGATTTTCTCCGTATCGTTTGTGGTTGCAGCCACCGCAAGCATGGCCGCCACGAACATTTCACCGTAAATGCCATTTTTCACATGGGAGATGGAAGCATCTCTCCAGGCCATTTCCGCTGCGAGTTCAGGGTTGCCGGGATTGATATATCCGAAATAGTCGCCTCTGATCTGTGCACCGATCCACTCGCGATACGGATTTTTGTAAACGGCCGATTCAGGAGGCATAAAGCCTTTTACAAAATTGCAAAAAGCGACACGCTCTGCCGTTTCAACCGATGGATTTAAACCCGCGGGGCCTCAATCACGGCAGAGCCGTGCATATCATCGATGCAAAGCATCGTATATCATCAACACGAAGTGTTGTATATCATCAAGCCGCAGGCAAGATGCACGCTGGTGCATGATGAGATACAGCCCTAAAGGGGCTGATGATATACACCGCACTTCGTGCGGCGATGATATACCAAGCCTGCGGCTTGGATAAAAAATTCGACAAGTCGACGCTCGTCGTTCGGAAGGACAGTTTTGCAAGAATACGGTATATTTCGCAAGAGATATGCCGTATTCTTGCTTTTTTAGTTTTTACGCGGTTCTACGGATTTCTTCCATCAATTCAAT
>JAGASP010000070.1 GCA_017621695.1 Clostridia bacterium | reverse complement strand
CGTAGGGGCGACCCTATGTGGTCGCCCGTCGTCCCGACATCGACAAAACCCTTGTGGGTCAACAATCTTTTTGGCGGGAGGCCACACAGGGCCTCCCCTACGGCCACGTTGGTTAAAAGCCCATAAACAACAATTTACCGCTATACTGCCCATCGGGTGATACACCCTCGCTTTGAAGAGTGTCACGCGAGCGTTGGCCGCGGGCACTGCCCGCTAAACAACAACTTACACGCCCGCTTTTTCAAAACCAACCAAAAGTCCGCCCTCCTCGGCATAAAAGCTGCACAATCCGCGGCAAGGGTAGATGGAGATCCGCGCCGCGGGAAAGGCTTCTTTGATGAGCTGTTTGAGGGATGCGCCGCCCTCTTGGTTGAAGCAATGAGCAATCATCACCCGCCCGCCGTCGTATCCGAGACTTATCATGCGAGACAGAATGGTGCTGAGTGCTTTGGCCTGCCCCTTGCATTTGTCCAGAGGCTCCAGATCCCCCTTGTCGCTGGCCTTACCCACCACGCGGATGCCCATGAGTCCCGCAAACTTAGCCACGGCAGGGCTGACGCGTCCGTTGTTGGCGAAATTACGCATGGAGGCCAGCATGAACATGAGTCCCGTGCGTTGTTTATAGGCGGGAACGGCCTGACAGATGCCATCGAAATCCATGCCCTCAAGGAGCAGCTCCTCAATTTTTTCTATGATGAGGCGGATCTCTGCGGCGGCCGTGAGGGTGTTGAACACGAACACGCGGCGATCGGGATGTGCCTCCTCGTATATCTGCTTGGCGGTCAGAGCCGCGTTGTAGCTGCCCGACAGCGTGCCCGTGATGGTCACGCAGTAAACCTCCGGCGCATCCCCGAAGGCAGCAAGCCAATCCTCGGTGTTGGGGCAGGAGGTGGAGGATCTTCCTTTGTAAACCTTGAGATCCCCCACCATGCGCTCTACCGAAAGACGGTCGTTATCCACGTATTCCTTTTGATCGGTGATGATCTTGAGGGGGACGGATACAAAGGGAATATGCCGAAGCGCCAGAATGTCGGCGGCGGAATCCGCAACGATGCGCACGTTGCGGTTCTGCAGAGATATGTTATTTTGCATGGTATAACTCCAAATCCAAATTCGATGTTGACAACGCAACAACAAGATAATTATATCACACAAACGTTGCCTTGTCAACAGGTTCGGGAAAATTAAGGAAAAGAAGTGTAGCCATCCTCCCGAAATGATTGACAAAGCGAGCGAGATATGATAAAATAAAGGGAACCTCTAAAAACTCTATTGGCGAGAGAGCCGTGAGGAAGTTTTTCGTCAGATGATACAATTTTTCGCACGCGTAGTAGAGCTACGCGAAGAAAAATATGTGAAATATGACGGAAAAGTTACCACGGATTCTCCGTCAAGAGAGTTTTTAGAGGTGACCTAAACAAAACAAGCTCTAAAACAAGGAATGTATATGATCAAATTCGGAAACGTTACCCTTCCCATAGGTCTTGCTCTGGCTCCCCTTGCGGGTGTCAGCGACAGGGCCTTTCGCCGCGTTTGCCGTGCTTGCGGCGCGGATTTTTCGGTCAGCGAAATGGTTTCGGCCAAGGCACTCTGCTACGAGCAAAAAGCCAAAAAGGAGCATCGATCGGTCACGGGGCTTTTGGCATCTGTCCATGCCGACGAGACCCCGATGGCGGTGCAGATCTTTGGCCACGAGCCGGAATTCATGGCAGAGGCCGCACGTCTCATCACCCAAAACGAGTATATTGGCTGTGTCAGCGAGGTGCCCCCATCGGCGATCGACATCAACATGGGCTGCCCCGTCAAGAAGGTGACGGCCAACGGAGAGGGAAGTGCCCTTCTCAAAAATCCCGTGCTGGCGGGGGAGATCATCGAAGCGGTGGTCAAAGCTACCCACCTGCCCGTTACCGTCAAGATCCGCGCGGGCTGGGATAAGGACAGCATCAATGCTGTGGAGATGGCGCGAGTGGCCGAGGCATCGGGTGCGTCGATGCTCTGTATCCATGGACGGACGCGAGAGCAGATGTATGAGCCGGGGGTCAACCGAGAAGTGATCGCCGCTGTCAAGGCCGCAGTCAGCATCCCTGTGCTGGGTAACGGCGATATTTATACGGCGGAGGATGCGCTCTCCATGATGCGCGACACGGGCTGTGACGGCGTGATGATCGCGCGCGGCGCTATGGGAAACCCTTGGATCTTTTCGGAGATCCGCGCGGTACTGTCGGGAGAGACGTACACCTATCCCCCCATTTCCGAGCGTTTCGCGGTCGCCCTCGCCCAAGTGCGGGAGATGATCGAAGAAAAAGGCGAGCGTGTGGGCGTAGCCGAGGCTAAAAAGCACTTGACGTGGTATTGCTACGGCATGGAAGGTGCTGCCGCGACGCGCAGCCGTATCATGCAAGCGGAAGGCTATGCCGAGCTCGAAGAGATCATGCTGGCCTTTGCCGAGCGGTAAGTGCTCGTCTCGGAATTTTTGAAAAATGCAACCAATATCCTAAAAGGAGGGCTTTGAATGTCGTTTAGCCATATCGCAAACAGCGGAATCAGTGCCGCCTTGATCTGCGAAGACCCTGTTCTGTCCCGCCTTTTGGAAATTGAGCTTGAACGGTGCGGCGTTCGGATCACGGAAGACGCCGATGCGGCGCTTTACCTGTGGGATCTGGACGGCGTGGATTTTGACCCTGCGACTTTGCCCGACAGCGGGCACTTGATCTGCTGGTCGGTCTCTGCGCCCGATGCCTTCCCTTTTTTGGCGGATATGGCGGAGCGCGCATTTTTTCTCCACCGTCCGTTCCCGTTGGAAGCGCTGGAGGCTTGTATTCTCTCGTTTGTTGCTTCCGTGGCGCTCAAAGCAGAGCACATCTCGCCACCGACCACCCCACAAACGAATTCCTATACTTTAAATGCCCCATGGACGTTGACCGAGAACGGCGTTCGCTATCAGGACGTGGACATTCCGCTGACCCCGCGGGAGCGGGCGCTTTTCCGTTGCTTGTGGGAGCACCGCGGAGCGCTGGTTCCCAAGGCCGTCTTGCGCGAAGCGTTGGAGGCGGCCGAAAATGACACCCCGACGGCCAATACGTTGGAGGTCTACATTTACCATTTGCGTCAAAAGATCGAAAAGCCCCTGGGCCGCCGCTTGATCACCACCGAGCGCGGCAAGGGCTACCGATGGGAAAAATAAATTTGCAATTCACCCCCACAAAGGAGACCCAATCATGCTGAAAGAAACTGTTTTTTCGGAGCGCCTGCTCTTGCCCCTTGACGGCAAGGAGGGCTGCTCCTTCAATCGCTTTATCTTGACCTATACCGCCTCGCATGCCCTTCGAGGCAGCTTGGTGTATACCGCCAACGGAGAAGAGATCCGCGATCCGTTTTTCCTTGAGCCCGGCAGCCACGTGTTTTCCTGCGTGATTCTGGATTACCTCAAGGAGATCAACGCTACATCCCCCACGGCGATGATCTTCGAGTCCATCCCCGTGATGACAGGCGCCAATCCCGATACCTTTGAGACACCCGAGGCCGTTACGCTGACGGTGGAAAAGCTGGATTTTGAGATCTATCCCGTATACAATACCGCCGACAATACCTACTACCTCGCAAACGAACGCTACAAGCTGGGGATCCGCATGAACTGGGGCGGCGGTGTCAATTACATCGAGGATTTTAAGAGCCGCCTTCCTAAGGTCAAGAACATCATCAACCAGTTTGATACGGGACGCCTCATTCAGCAATCCTACTATGGCATCGGCGCACACGGAGACTATCAGCCCGAGGTCTTCAACAACAGCCGTTGGGTCTATAACCCCGTGCAGGGCGGCGACCAGCACAACAACCACAGCCGCATCATTGACATTGTGGTCAAGGAGCACGCCGTATATATCAAGTCTCAGCCCCAGGACTGGTCCATGAATGGCCGTATTACCCCCAGCTATATGGAAAACACCTACACGCTGGACGGGGACTATATCCGTGTGGATAACCGCTTTACCGATTTTTCGGGTTGGCTGCATCCCTGTACCGCGCAGGAGGTGCCGGCATTCTACACCGTGAGCTGTCTTGACCGTTTTACCTGGTACGGCGGCACCAAGCCCTGGACGGGGGACGCGCTCTCTGTGCGCACCGACCTGAAATTCTGGGGAGATCCCAAATACGCGCGGGATTCCGCTTTCCACATCCGTGAGAGCAACACCGAAACCTGGTGTGCATGGACGAATACCGATGCCGACTACGGTCTGGGTCTTTACGTCCCCAATACCGACTACTACACGGGCGGACGGCATATGTACGATCATTCTCCCGACCCCCTGAGTCCCTCCTGCAACTATGTCGCACCGCTGGTGGCCGTGCGCATCAAGCCCTTTACCCCCATCGAATACAGCTATCTCGTGACGGCGGGCTCGGTTGAGGAGATCCGTGCAGCCTTCACCGCCGCCAAGGACTTTGCAAGCAATATTTCTTTGAAAAACAACGGAAGATCCATGCGCGTACCCGACGATTATCAGGAACAATAAAGACAACATTGAAAGGAGATATATGATGAAACTCAAACGATTTTTATGCCTTTTGCTGGCCCTGCTGATGACGCTCGGCGCTTTGACGGCCTGTGAGCTCTCTTTTGACGGCTCTGAGGTCGAAGAAGATGAGGACGACGAAAAAGAGGAAAAACGCACGAAGCGTCCGAAGGAAACCTCGGAGGATCCTTCCGATACGGTGGGTGAAAACGAAACGGGAGAATTTGGAACCACGGCTCCCGGAGAAAACAAAAATTCTGCGGATGAGGCGCTGGACAGACTGAGCGGCATAAACTATGGCGGCGGTGAATTTACGGTGCTGTATATGAATGATTATCCCGGATACGCTGAAGAGCTGAACGCAAATCCTTCCGAAGTGAGCAAGTTGAGCGATGCCGTTTATGAGAGAAACGTAGCTCTTGAGGAGCGCTGCAAGCTACAGCTCGCTTTGCTCCCTGTCCCCTCTTTCGGAATAACGGAGACCGTAAAGCTTGAAGTCACGTCGGCAACGGGGGACTTTCAACTGATCACCGCGCCGCTCGCCTATACCACGGTCATGGCGCTGGATGGCTGGCTGCAGGATTTTTCCGCGCTGGATATCGATTACCAAAAGAACTGGTGGGATCAGGGAACGCTGGATTTCTCTTTGGGCGGACACACCTATTTTATGAACGGTAGCTACGGTATTGCGGACAAAGAGTTGACTTACGTAATGATGTATAACCGAGATCTGCAACGGGAATGCGGGGTGCCTGATCTTTATACGATGGTTCAGGATGGCGAATGGACGTTGGATGCGCTTCGGACTTTCTCTGACAACATGAGCAGAGATAACGGTGACGGCTATTGGGATGAATATGACACCTACGGCTTTGCGACCGATTACAACTGCTTGAATTCCTTCTATTTCGGCGCGGGCTGCAAGTTTATCGACAGTAGCAGAAACGTCACTGTTCCGGAGCTGCAGTTTGCGTTGGAGACAGGTCTTGAGCTTGCGGATGTCTTGGTCAATATGGTGCATGGCAGCTCGACATATCTGGCGGAGCAGGGCGAGGAAGCAAATTCACTCCAGATGTTTATGGATGGCCGTGCGCTGTTCTACTGCGAGAACCTCAGCTATCTCCGCACCTTGGGGCAGTATACCAACGGCGACTATGGCATTCTTCCTATCCCGAAGTACAGTAAGGATCAAGAGCAGTATACGACGTGGACACACCATATGGGCTCTACCCTGAGCATCCCGCTTTCCGCGACGGATAAGGTCGGAAGCCAACAGCTTGCCGGTGTACTGGAAACCTACACGGTGCTTTCCTACAAGCTGGTAGCGCCCATGTATATCCGTGAGCTGACGACCCATAACGGCGAGTTCAACAAAAACGATGCTTCCATGCTTTCGATGATATTCAAAAACCGCGTCTACGATCTGGCGATCTATCATTCCGAGCTTATGTTGTTTGATATGCTGCCGTCGTGTATTGCCTCCGGTAACGTGACGCTTGCCAGTAAGTATAAGTCAAACCAGAGATTCGCGCAGAAGCGGTTGGATAAACTGTTTGAAAATTTTAATTGACCCGATTGCATCTGAAAATCTGAAAAAGGAGAATTGTCATGAACATCAATGACCTTTATTTCAACCCGAATGAAAAGCCGCTGGATAACATCTGCCGTGACGGCGGCTTCGTCAGCATTTTCCGTACCATCGCCTGTGTCGGTGACAGTCTGTCCTCCGGCGAATTTGAAACTCTGGACGAAGCCACGGGCGTGCGCCACTACTACGATATGTTTGAATACTCCTGGGGTCAGTTCATCGGCCGCATGGCGGGGAGCAAGGTGTATAATTTCTCCCGCGGCGGTATGACTGCGTCGGAATACTGCGACAGCTTTGCCGAGGCCATGGACTTCTGGAATCCCGACAAAAAGGCGCAGGCGTATATCATTGCGCTGGGTGTCAATGATCTCATCGGCGCACGTCAGCCCCTCGGAGAGATGTCCGATATCAACCCCGACGATCCCACCCAAAACGCCAAGACATTTACGGGATACTATGCCCGCATCATCCAGACCTATCAGAAGATGGTGCCGGGTGCGAAATTCTTCCTGGTTACCATGCCGCATCAGGTTTTGTATGAATCCAACCCCGAGATGGCTGAGGTAGGGGATGCCCACGCAGCCCGCCTCCATGAGCTTGCCGCCTATTTTTCGGACACATACGTTGTGGATCTCCGCGCATACGCGCCTGTCCACGACGAAGAATTTACCAAGCGCTTCTATCTCCACGGCCATATGAATGCGCTGGGTTACCGTCTCACCGCTGAGCAGATCGCGTCCTATATCGACTATATCATCCGCCACAATACCGATGCGTTTACCTACGTTCCCTTTGTAACGTCCGAAACGCCGATGCTGTGCTGAGTTCGTTCGTCAATTTTGCTAAGCCCGACAGGACTGAATTGTGCCATGCGCCGAAATTCGGCGCATGGCCTTTTCTTCTCTTGACTTCGTTTCGCAAATCCTTTATAATGGTGTGTATGATAAGATATATTTGCTCGTAGGCAGATCTATCTTAGATATGATCTTTGATCAAATTTCGGAAAGGAAAATGAAGAAACGAAACAAGCAATCATCAAGCTGCTTTCCCTGATGCTTTCGATCCTTATGCTTGTCTCCGCATTCACCGCTTGCGGTGTCAACACCGAGGGCGGCGATGACAAAGAAGGAGACGGTTCCAAGAAGGGTGATGAGGCTGTCAGCGAGGGCGAAACCCGGAGTGAGGTAGATATAGCCTTGGATTCTTTGGATGAGATTGACTATGGCGGAAATGAGTTTACCATCATGCACGCCGAAAGATTCGAAAACGAGATCTGGGGTGAAAACAAGGTCGTCGATAAGGAAAATGGCGGTGACCAGCTCCTTAATGACGCCGTATATGAAAGAAATACGCTCCTGGAGGAGAAGTGCAAGCTGGTATTCAACCATATTGCAAATCCTGATGCTGCCATGCAGCAGGCGGTTACCAACGAGGCGGCGACTGCGTCGGGTGACTTCCAGCTCATCACGGCAAGTGTCAGAGATTCTGCCACCTTTGCAACCGGCGGCTATCTCCGTGACTATATTTCCATGGGTGTTGACCTGGAGTACTCCTGGTGGGATACCGGTACGGCAGACTTTGCTCTGGAGGGTCAGGTGTTCTTCATGAACGGTGCACATAACTTTGCAGATGATAACGTAACCTACGTTCTGATCTTCAACAAGCAGCTCCGCGACGAGCACGCCAATACCGTGCCCAACCCCTATGAGACTGTTCAAAACGGCGATTGGACGCTGGATTACTTCAATACCGTGATCCAGGGCGTATCCGCCGATAACGGTGACGGTGTCTGGAATGAAAAGGATACTTACGGCTTCCTGACAACATGGGAGTACGGTAACACCTTCTTTATGGGCTGTGACCTTCGCTACGTTCTGAACGACCGCCAGTCTGCCGAGCCTACGCTCTTCCTTGACAGCGGTAAGATGGAAAAGGCAACCAACGTTCTGGAGCTGGCTACCAAGATCTATCACGAAAACAACGCCTCCTTTATGTCTCCTCCCGGTCAGGAGGGTCTGGGTCTCGATGCCTTTAAGGAAGGCCGCGGTCTGTTCTTCGGTGAGGTTGCCCAGAATCTGACGGCGCTCAACCGTGAGATGGACGGTGACTACGGTGTGCTCCCCGTTCCGAAGTACGACAAGGCACAGGCTAACTATCGCACATGGACACACGACAGCGGTTCCGCCCTGTCCGTGACCTCCGCCGTCTCCGACAAGGATGCGGAGCTGGTCGGCGACATCATTCAGATGTATGCCATCCTCTCCTATCAGCACGTCAAGCCCAAGTTCTATGACGTGATGCTGTCCACCAAGAGCGTGCGTGACCCCGAGTCCCCTGTGATGCTGGATATCATCTTCCAGAACCGTGTATACGATATGGCAATGTACTTCGATCTCGGCTTCTACGAGCTGTTCAAGACCTCTGTTAACAATGCCGACGGCTCCTTCTCTTCTAAGTATGCGAGTACGTCCAAGCGTTTTGACAGACGTATGGATCAGATCATGAAGAAGCTCAGACAAGAGTGATTTTTATGAAGCCCGCCCCGCAAGCCGCGGGGCGGTTTTCCTTTGATCTTACCCCCGAAAATATAGGCAAAATTCACACAGATATATTGACATCACGGGGAAAATATGGTATATTATTCATAGTTGTACGGTGAGGTTTTGATTTGTTTTTTGCCGTACAAATGCCGATCAAGCATCGGCTGATTTGAAAGAAGAAATTCAAATAAATGAACAGGAGACCCACGCCATGAAACTGAATGAAAAATTTCAAGCACTCAACGGCAGCATCACAGATCCCAGAACCCGCCGTTATATCGCGCCCAAGCGTGTCGTTTTGACCGAGGGTAACGTCACAAATCCCGAATCCCTCCTGCAGGAGAGAAGCAACCAGATCACCCTGGTTCCCGGTGACCGTTGTGCGCTGATCAATAAGCCCGGCCAGCCTCACGCCAAGATCGTTCTGGACTACGGCATCGAATTCCCCGGCTCCGTCCGTCTCATGATCTGGAGCGCAGGCTCCAAGGGTATGGGTGACGATGCCCGCTGTAACATCATCGTCCGTACCGGTGAGTCGGTCATGGAGGCCATCACCCCCATCAAGGTCAAGAACACCACCAACGACCATGCGATCCGTGATCGCGTGATGAACGTAGGCTTCTATTCTGCCAACGAAACCAACGAATCGGGCTTCCGCTTCGTATGCATTGAGCTGGCTGATGACGATGCTGTCGTGGAATTCAAGGCTGTGCAGGGCGTGGTCCACTATCTGGATCTTGACTATAAGGGTTCCTTCTCCTGTTCCGATGAAAAGCTGACCCGTATCTGGAATACCGCCGCATATACCGCGCATGTCAATATGCAGGAATATCTGTGGGATGGCATCAAGCGCGACCGTCTGGTCTGGATCGGTGATATGCATACCGAGGTCAACACCATTCTGGCAACCTTCGGTTACAATGAGATCGTCCCCCGCTCTCTGGACGTGGTTCGCGACGAGACCCCCGTGGGTGCGTGGATGAACGGTATTTCCGCTTACTCCATCTGGTGGCTCCTCATCCACTGCGACTGGTACCGCGCCTTCGGTGACAAGGCATATCTTGAGGAACAGAGAGACTACCTCCGCGGCCTCATGTCCCTGCTCGCCACATTTGTAGACGAGGACGGCGGCGAGACCCTGCCCGAGGGCAGACTCCTTGACTGGCCTACCAACGACGATCCCGTGGCCAAGCACGTGGGCTTCCAAGGCCTTCTGAAGCTGGCTCTGGACAACGGCGCCTACCTGCTCCGCGAGCTGGGCGAGGATGAAACTGCCGCTCTTTGTGAGGCATCCGCTGAGCGTATGAAGGGGCACAAGCCCGAGCCTACCACCGCCAAGCAGGCCAATTCCTTTATGGTTCTGGCAGGGCTTTCCGATCCCGTTGAGGTCAACGAGAAGGTTCTTGTTCCCGGTGGCGGTCACGGCTACTCTACCTTTATGGGTTATTACATCATGTCCGCCAAGGCGATGGCAGGCGACCACGCAGGTGCTCTGCGCGACATGAAGGAGTATTGGGGCGGCATGCTGGATATGGGTGCTACCACCTTCTGGGAGGACTTCGACCTCGACTGGATGATCAATGCCGGCCGCATCGACGAGGTGGTTCCCGAGGGTATGGTGGATATCCACGGTGATTACGGTAACTACTGCTACATCAAATTCCGTCACTCCCTCTGCCACGGCTGGGCATCGGGTCCTTGCCCCTATCTGTCCAACTACGTGCTGGGTGTGAAGAACATTGCTCCCGGCAAGTACTCCGTCAAGCCCGACCTCGCATGGCTGGATTGGGCCAAGGGTACCTATCCCACCCCCAAGGGCGAGATCAAGGTCTGGGCACATAAGAACACGGCCGGTGAGACCGTGGTCGAGATCGAAGCGCCTCAGGGCATCGAGATCGTGAGATAAGTCAAATTTTATACCCCATTTGCCAATTATAAAAATAAAAAAGGAGTCCGCTATTATGAAAGTAACATTTATGGGTGCAGGCAGCACCGTATTTTCCAAGAACGTTCTGGGTGACACCATGCTGTGTCCCGCATTCCATGACGTGGAGATCGCACTGTACGACATTGATCCCGCAAGACTGGAGGAGTCTTATCTCCTCATCACCGCTATGAACAACTCCATCAACCAGGGCAGAGCTACCGTCAAGAAGTATCTTGGCGCGGAACAGCGCAAGGACGCTCTGCGCGGCGCGAATTTCGTTGTGGATGCCATCCAGGTCGGTCTGTACGACCCCTGCACCATCATTGACTTTGAGATCCCCAAGAAGTACGGTCTCCGTCAGACCATCGCCGATACCCTGGGCATCGGCGGTATCATGCGCGGTATGAGAACCATCCACGTTCTCAAGGACTTTGCACGTGACATGGAAGAGGTCTGCCCCGATGCATGGTTCCTCAACTACACCAACCCCATGGCGATCCTTGCGGGTTATATGCAAAAGCATACGGGTATCAAGACCGTGGGTCTTTGCCACAGCGTACAGGTCTGCGTGCCCGCCATTCTGCACGGTGTGGGTATGCCTGAGCTGATCGAGGGCTCTCAGTCCAAGATCGCGGGTATCAACCATATGGCATGGCTCTTGGAGATCAAGGACAAGAACGGCAACGATCTCTATCCCGAGATCCGCCGTCGCGCCAAGGAGAAGAACGCTACCGAAAAGCATAACGACATGGTTCGTTTTGACTACATTGACAAGTTTGGCTACTACTGCACCGAAAGCTCGGAGCACAACGCCGAGTACAACGCGTTCTACATTAAGCCCAACCGTCCCGACCTGATCGAGAAGTTCAACATTCCGCTCGACGAGTATCCTCGCCGTTGCGTGGCTCAGATCGCAAACTGGCAGAAGCAGAAGGAAGAGCTGATGGCAGGCGGCAACGTCCAGCACACCCGCTCCCTTGAGTACGCTTCTCACATCATGGAAGCCATCGTGACCAACACGCCTTACAAGATCGGCGGTAACGTGCTCAACCACGGCTGCATTTCCAACCTGCCTTGGGATGCCTGCGTTGAAGTGCCCTGTCTCGTAGACAACAATGGCATCACCCCCACCTACGTCGGTGATCTGCCCCTGCAGCTGGCCGCCATGAACGCCTCCAACATCTATCCTCAGATGCTGACCATCGAGGCTGCACACACCGGTAAGCGCGAGACCCTGTACCAGGCTGCCATGATGGAGCCTCACACGGGAGCAGAGCTGTCCACCGATGAGATCGTTGCTATGTGCGACGAGCTGATCGAGGCACACGAGAAGGCCGGCTATCCCATTTTCTGATTCCTTTTATGGGGAACTTCCGCCAAGGAAGTTCCCCGAACATTTCGGGAGGAGAAAGCGCCCCGAAGGATTTCTGCGCTCGCGGGAGTCTGTTCGATCCGTACCATTTTGAATGCAGCCCCAAGGTTCCGAATACGCACCTTGGAGATTTTTTATTTCGGAGGAGTTTAGATGCTATGAAAAGAAAACTGCTGATTTTGATCATGCTCGCGTGCTTTCTGTTTGGTTGCGTATCCTTGTTTCCCCTCGCAGCTGACAATGATGACTCTGATCTGATTTTGATTTTTGAGGAAAACTTTGAAGAATACGAAAAGGACGTCAACGTCAGCTCCACCCTGATGCCGAATTTCTTTGTATGTGATGCCAACGCCATTGGTGACGGTGTCATTCACGTGCAGGAGTCTGCTTCGGGTAACCTGTACCTGAAGTCTCACGTTTTTACGCAGATCTATTCGGCCACCCCCATTGTGGGGGCGTATGAGTTCTCATTGGATGTACACGAGGCGCAGGGTCAAGTACAGACCGGTGTGTTCATCCGCGCACCCAAAACAGTCGCCGCATACTACGAGGCAGACGGTCACCCCGACACCTCGGTCTGCCAGGCGGGTCTCTTTCTTTATACCAATGGGAGCAGGTTGGGTGTGAACGTCAAGACTTATGACGAAAACGCGGCTTCCACGTCCTGCCTGAAAAACAATACGGTGTATTTTCCTCTGCCCGAGGGAGCTTCCTATCCTTACAACCTTCGTGTTGCGGACAGCGGAACGGACATTTCCATCTACGTGAACGATACCCTGATCTGCCGCGTTACCTTTACCAATCCCGGTCAGGTCTACGGAAACCACGAGTCTGAGGGTAAGTTCTTTGGGGAAGCGAAGCTTTTGGATGCCGAAGGCAATGAAAAGGGAACGTATACCAATCCTCTGATGTCCAGCGATGCGGCTTATATCGGTTGGACGACTCGCGCTGCCGACATGATCGTGGATAACGTTACGGTCAAGGTGGAGGTCGCCTATCAGGCTGTGCTGACCATCCATCAGCTTCCTGCCAAGGTAACCGAAAAGAATCTTGAAGATGCCAAAGAGCTGGTAGCTGCGGCTCGCGCGATTTATGATGCGTTGCCCGAGGACAAAAAGGCGCTGGTTGTCAATTTTGCAAAGCTGAGCAAGACGGAGTCCGCCATCGAGGCACTGGAAAACGTTACCGAAGCACCCACGGAAGCACCGACGGAGGCGCCTACCGAGCCCTCGGAGACACCTTCCGAAGCTCCTACCGAGCCCTCGGAGACACCTTCCGAAGCTCCTACCGATGCCATCACACAGCCCTCTGAGACGCCTACGGAAACCCTCACCGATCCCTTTGAGAACACGGAGTTTCCCGAAAACGGATCCGGAGAAAGCGGCGATGCTGCCACGGAAGAGCTCACAGACGCCGGAAGTAACGTGAAAACATTGGACGATTCTCTGGCACTTTGGATCCTCATTGCCATCATGATTGTGGCAGTTTGCGGTACAGCCGGTTATATCACCGTCAAGGTGAGAAAGTGAGCCCGTTATGACGCAGAAACATAAACGAACCGAATTCAAGCGGTCAGCCAAATGGCTTGCCGTAGGACTCCTGTCGGCGGTGTTGCTTTCGGCTATCCCGTTTTCGGCTGTGGCTGACGGCGGGAATGTATTGCAAGCAGTGGAGATCACGTCGGATGACCGCGCCTATGATTGGGTGAATAAGACCCCGAAAACCTATACATACGATTTTACCTCCACCGAGATCACCGACTATTCTACCGACGAGGTGTTGGCGACCGCGTCTCTGCGCACCAACATGATCTTTGACGGTAAGACCCTCTCCTGCAAGGAGGGCAAGACATTTTCCTTTGGCTCGGCGCTGTTTTTGGGAGATGATTACGGTCTCTACGGGGGTGAGATGTCGCTGGACGCCAATGTAACCGGCGGCAAAATGTCGATCGGTGTGCGTCTTTCCCGCACGGCTACCGATACTAAGCATCGCGGTATTTGGTTTACCTTCGACGGTACGGATACCGTCACCGTCTCTGAGCCCGAAAGCCGCCTGACCGCCACCGTCAAGGCCGACAAGATCGCCTCGGTGGGCAAGCTGACCGTCAAGGATCAAGCGTCGGTCATTGCGCTGTATCTGGAGGATACCCTGCTTTGCTCGGTGACCTACGACAGCTACAAGGGCGCTTTGGCAATTTTGGATGCCGCAGGCACTGTGCTGGCTTCCAAAGAGGCTTCGGATGTCCGTCCCGCAGGCTACTGTACCGTGTATGCGGACGGTATGGTGGGACATATTGATAACGTCGCGTTCGAGCATAACGATCTGACCGTGGAAAAGCCCGACACACAGGGATTTTCCATTGATTACACCACTTGGGTCGCTACCGATGACCGCGACCGCACCACCCCTGTGGGGGTCGATATCCGCGAGGGCAAGGAGGTGGGTATTTTCTACTTCCTCAACCGAGGATATGAGGACACCGAGTTCATTCAGGACAACACCAGAATTTTCTTGGAAGAGGGTTTGGAGGGGCTCAATGAGCATCTGACTACGCCCGGACAAAGCGGCAGTTACTTCTGGGCTGAGCCGTACTTCGGCTACTATCGCAGTATGAGCTCGTGGGTCTTCCGAAAGCACGCCTACCAGTTGGAGGCCGCAGGGGTGGACTTCATCTTCCTGGACTTCACCAACGGCGCGTACTATCCCCAAGAGCTCCAAATCCTGTTGGACACTTGGCTGGAGATGCGCAAGGAGGGCACTGATACTCCCGATATTTGCGTGTTCTCGGCGGGCAACTATGGCGCTGTCATGAGTGCTCTGCGCGGCAGTATGTATTCCGAAGAGGGCTTTGCCAAGTACGGAGAGCTTTTCTATCAGTACAAGGGCAAGCCTTTGACCCTTTGCAGCGCGCGGAGTGACACCTCGGAGCTGGGTCAATGGATCAACGAAACCTTCACGGTTCGTGATTGCTGGGCGTGGAAGGACGAGGACGGCGGCTGGAACTGGTTGCAGGAATACGTCTATCGCGGCGGTAAATTCGTCTATTCCAACGGCGGCCCCGGGCGGGATATCAACGGCAACTTCGAGCAGCTGGCGCTTTGTATGGGTCACCATCCCACCACCTCCAAGGGACGTACCTATGACGGCAGATCTTTCCCCAAAATCAAGGACAATGACTACGGATTTTCCATTGATTCGGGTGCAGGCGTAGGTTTTGCCAAGCAGTTTGAGGCGATCATGCAGTTTGATCCCGATATGGTCATGATCACGGGCTGGAACGAGTGGACGGCGGGTCTGAACCAGACCAGCTCGGGCTACGATAAGTTCGCAGGCTCCAAGGATCTGGGATTTCAGTTCGTGGATCAGTTCAATACCGAATACTCCCGTGACGGCGAGCCCATGAAGCTCCGTGACGGCGAGGAGGTCGGCTTTGGCGATAACTACTACTATCAGATGGTCTCCTATATCCGTCAGTATAAGGGCACGGGCGAAGTCTCACAGGCCACGGGACAGGTTTCCGTTGACCTCTCCGATCACGCCACGTGGGACAATGTAGGCCCTGTATACGGCGACAACGTGGGGGACGTGGAATGGCGGCATGAAAACGGTTATTTCTCCAATCTCACTTATGTTAATCACACCGGCCGCAACGATCTGGTGGCCGCAAAGGTTTCTCAGGATGCCGACTACCTCTACTTCACGGTAACCACTGCGCATGATATGATCGTAGACGACGGAATCAACTGGATGAACCTCTACGTGGATCTTGACAATGATCCCGCGACGGGTTGGGAAGGCTTTGATCTGGCGCTCAACCGTCACCGCGACGGCCACTACGTTTCGGTCGAGTCATTGGCGGAGGGCTGGGACGGCAAGCATATCGGTCAGGCGCTCTATACCGTGAGCGGTGACCGTATGGTCATCCGCTTGGCCAAAGCAACGATTGGTGTTGCGGGTCATGTGGCATCTCTCTGCTTCAAGTGGGCGGACAACTCCACCTTGAGCGGCAACGTCATGGAGTTCATGGATCTCGGCGACACCGCCCCCAACGACCGTTATGCATATCTGTATGTTTGCCCCGAAGGGCAGGGAAGCGATGCCGTTGCCATGCCTTCCTATACGCTCTTGCGTGCTGACGGCTCGGTGGAGTCCCCCAGAGATGAGAGCAAGCCGATGGAGGGCTTTGCATCCTCCGAGGATCCGACGCCCGAGGATACACGACCCGAGGGTGATGACACCCAAGGTGACGAGCCAACCGATACGGACAGCGGTCTTTCTTCCGAGGACACCTCGGGCGATTCTCTCCCGACAGACGAAACCGCCCCCGAAGAGCTTTCACAAGCACAGGCCACAGACACGTCGGTCGGTGAGACGTGGGTCTATTCCACACGCCTCAAGGTCATGGTCGTTGTCACGGGCGGAGTGCTGGGCATCTGCCTGTATGCCGCGATCGTCGTCCCCGCAGTTGTGAAAAAGAAAAAACAAGGCTGATACTCCCCAAGGGTCAGGCGATCTTTCGATGGCCTGACCCTGTTTTTGAAAAAATTGCAGAATTCGGAAAGATTTTGCCCTCGGTTGGTGTTATCCCGGGTGAAAGGGCCATGCGTGCTTCTGTTGATTCCGTGGCACGTGCCCTTGGAGAAAAAATGTGAAAGGAGGCATACCGTGAAGTATGACCGACAAAGGGATCTTCTCGGCGACGAGGAGATCATAGGCCTGTATTTTGCCCGCGATGCGTTGACAAATGCCTCTGTATGTGATATAATATAAATGTATCCGGAAAAACTTGCTTTCTTGCGCCTTCGCGGCCTGCGGTGTTCGCAAAAAGTATGGATCTATGCAAACGAAAGGAGAAAATACCCCATGAAGAAACTGCTTGTTTTTGTGATTCTCTGTGCCCTGCTTTTGTCTTTGGGCATGCTTTTTCCTGCTGCCGAGCGTTTGTATGATGTTTCATTTTACTACGGTTGGTATTTGGGCGGTGACTCTGAGGCTTATTCTCCTGTCGGGGATATCACTGTGGCGTGGCGCCCCAATATTTCGAGCGAGATGAACCTGGCTGACGGAGATCTGGCCGAATGGTATGCTTCGGGTCTGACCGCCACCGTCATCACCCCCCACAACATGATCACATGGACAGGAGAGCGGGTCGTAACGGATTTCAAGATTACCGCTTTCACGGCCGCCGATGCGGACTTTTTGTATCTGGCCTTTGATATCGTTGATTCGGACTTCGTCTACGGCGAAGAAGGCGAGTTCTACAACGGCGATGCCATCCAGTTGAGCGTGGATTTCGGCAACGTGCTGGGAGACTATATCGAGGAGGATCCGGATCTGCTCCTGTGCGCCAAAAACATTTTCTATTCCTTCACCTGTATCGAGGACGGTGCGCCCATTCAGATCAGGCGTCAGGAATCCATAAAGGATGGCCTTTTGACGGAGGCCAATGGCGACGGCGTTAAGGGCGCGGCTAAAAAGACTGAACTGGGATGGAGCGTAGAATTTGCCTTGTCCTGGCAACTGTTGTATGACGACTACCTCTGGCGGGCTTGGGAAGAGGATCCCAGATTTTATGTGAGCGAGGGCATGGAAATTCCCTTGCGGGTGGGCGCGTGCTTATACTATCTCGATCGCTCCGGAACGCCGGGAGATATCAACTGGGCGGCAGGCACCATGCAGGACTGGACCGATGAAAACGGGAACCCTGCGGTTACCTGGACGCAATATGATAGCGGCATCCTGTGGAAGCTTCCCATTCAAGAGGGAATGTCTTTCAACTGTGACGGGATCGTCATATATGAGGAGCCTGAGACCGAAACTTCTGAAACAGAGGATCTTGAAACCGAGACGGTGGAGGAACCGACCGAGCCTTCCGAGACAGAGACGGGGATTCCCGAAGCCGAGCTGCCTTTGCAGACCGAGACCGCTCTCTCAGAGGATGAGACCCTTTTCGCTGTTACGGAATCTTCGGATGTAACGGACGGGAAGAGCGTCGGTTCGGATACGGCGGGTTGTGCTTCTGCGGTGAGTTTGTGCAGTCTTGCCACCTTCACAGCTTTGGCTGCCGTAGCCTATGCTCTGAAAAAGAAATGATAGAACATCAAGAGAGCCGCCACACTTGTGGCGGTTCTTTTTTCTGTCTATGTGCAATTCGTTTTTGCTTTGCCGTGAAATTTTTGCCTGCACTCCAAAAAATTCCCCAAAAGATTTGACAAATCCCTATATTCGTGGTATAATAATATGATGATAGCTTTATCCTATGAAAAGCAACGCAAAGGAGGTGAGACCGTGAGTGTTTCTATGATGGACGGCAGTAAAATTCCCGTCATTGTCCCGTCCCGTTTCCATGCCTATGCCTGTGACACGCAGAGAAAATTTTCCTCCGCCGCCACGGTGGATTTTATCGCCGACAGCGGATTTGACGGCTTGGATCTTTCCTTGGATCTTTTCACGGATCTCGGCAATCCTTTCTGCGTGGAGGGTGACATTTACAGCGTGCTGTATAGCCTTGGTAACCGCGCGAAAAACCGTGGTCTGACCATCCCCTCTTGCCATTTGCCCTTCTATATGCCCAACCCTGATGATAAGGCCGCCATGAAGCCGTTTATCCGCGGGCTCACCGAGGGTATTAAAGCCGCAGCTTACTTAAATATTCCCGCCGCCGTGATCCACCCCATCGTGCGTCACAGCAGCGTTTGCAACTACAACCGCTGGAAGGAAGAAAATCTGGCCTTCCTTTCTCCTCTGTGTGATCTGGCAAGGCAGAAGGGTGTGACCCTGTGTATTGAGAACATGACGGGCATTCCCTATCCCCATCAGCCGAGAGAGCTGGTGTTCGGCAGTCGCGCCAAGGATATCCGCTGGCTTGCCGACAAGCTGGACACGGGCATCTGTTGGGATTTCGGCCACGCCAACCTGACGGGGTTGTGTCAGTCCGCCGAGCTGCATACGGTGGGTGACCGCCTCCGCATGGTGCATATCCATGACAATAACGCCAAAACCGACAACCACCTGCTCCCCTTCGATGGAGATGTGGATTGGGCAGATGCCGCCGAGGGTCTGCGCGCCATAGGCTACGGCTCTATGGCCTGGCGATGTTTGAACATGGAGATCAAGACCTCCCATCTGCCTTCGGATATATCAGCCCGAGAGGCTTATGCCGCGAGAACGCTGAACGCGGCCAAGCGGCTGGCAAGTCTTATATAACACATCGTTTTGACGATCGTTATGGGAATTCCCGTAATTCTGTAGGGGTGACCCTATGTGGTCGCCCGCACGAATACCGCCTATTTAACGGGAGGCCACGCAGGGCCTCCCCTACGGAAACAAAACACCATCCAAAAGGAGACTTTCATATGTTACTTTACAACTCTGCTACACGCAAGCGCGAAGAATTTATCCCCCACGTGGAAGGCAAGGTCAGTATGTACACCTGCGGCCCTACGGTCTATCATTTCGCTCACATCGGCAACCTCCGCACCTACATGATGGAGGATGTACTGGAAAAATACCTCCGTTATTCCGGCTATGACGTGACCCGTGTCATGAACATCACCGACGTGGGACACCTGTCGAGCGACGCCGACGAGGGCGAAGACAAGATGCTCAAGGGCGCAAGACGTGAGAAGAAGACCGTCATGGAGATCGCCAAGTTCTACACCGATGCTTTCTTTGCCGATTGCGAAAAGCTCTGCATCAAGACTCCCGACATCGTCCAGCCCGCCACGGGTTGCATTGACGAATATATCACCATGATCGAGACCCTCATCGAGAAGGGCTACGCCTACGAGGCCGGCGGCAACATTTACTTCGACACCTCCAAGCTGGAGAAATACTACATCTTCAACGATTTCAAGGAGGAAGATCTGGACGTGGGTGTCCGCGAGGGCGTGGAGGCCGACGGCAATAAGCGCAACAAGGCTGACTTCGTTCTGTGGTTTACCAAGTCCAAGTTCGACGACCAGGAGCTGAAGTGGGAATCCCCTTGGGGTATCGGCTACCCCGGCTGGCACATTGAGTGCTCGGGTATCTCCCTCAAGTATCTGGGTGAGTATCTGGACATCCATTGCGGCGGTATCGACAACGCCTTCCCCCACCACACCAACGAGATCGCCCAATCCGAGGCCTGCATCGGCCACGATTGGTGCAAATACTGGTTCCACGTACTGCACCTGAATACCAACAGCGGTAAGATGTCCAAGTCCAAGGGTGAGTTCCTCACGGTCTCTCTGTTGGAAGAGAAGGGCTACGACCCCATGGTCTACCGCTTCTTCTGCCTGCAGTCCCACTACCGCAAGTCCCTCGTGTTCTCCTGGGAGAACATGGACAACGCCGTGGTGGCCTACAACAAGCTGATTGCCCGTATTGCTGCCCTGAATCCCAACAGCGGCGAGGCCGTGGACACCGAGGCGTATGAAGCTTTGCGCGCAGGATTCGTCAAGGCTCTGGATAACGATATGAACACGTCTTTAGGCATTACCGCCCTCTACGATGTGCTGAAGGCCAAGGTGAACGATGCTACCAAGCTGGCGCTCGTTGAGAACTATGACACCGTCCTGTCCCTCTCCCTCTTGGATCGTGCAAGCAAGCTCCGTAAGAAGGAAGAGGAGCAGAAGGCCGCCGAGGCCAAGGCTTTGGCGGATGCCGCCGCGGCTGATCCCTTCGTGGGCGAGATCCTTGCCGCCATTGAAGCCCGCAAGGCCGCCAAGAAAGCGAAGAACTTCGCTGAGGCCGACCGCATCCGCGACGAGCTGGCCGCGAAGGGCGTGACCCTTATCGACACCGCGCAGGGGACGACCTATAAGATCAACTAAAGGAAGGGTTCAAAATGCTGGAATTTCTGAAAAAGCATAAGAGTGTCATCCTCTATATCATCTTCGGCGGTTTGACCACGGTGATCGACTGGAGTGTGTCCTTCCTGCTCTACTACTTCTGGGGAGAGGCCATCGACGCCACTCCCATCCTGCTCCACGGAGCCAACGTTATCGCTTGGGTTGCCGCTGTGACCTTTGCCTACGTGACCAACCGTATTTGGGTATTTGAGAGCAAGCGCAAGGGATTCATCCCCATTATCTACGAGATCGCCGCCTTTGCGGGTGGACGCGTGCTGACCCTCCTTTTGCAGGAAGCCATCATGGCTATCTTCTGCACATGGTTGGGACTGAACGAGTACGTGTTCAAGATCATCGCCGCCGTGCTGGTGGTCATCCTCAACTACTTCATCAGCAAGCTCTTGGTATTCCGTAAGACCCGCCGTGAGGCCGCGGCCGAGGCTGAGGCTTCGCAGGCCAACGAGTGACGATGAAGCCCGCTCACAGCGGCCGCCGCGAGGTGTCCCTGTATCTCTTGTTCGGGGTGGTTACCTCGGTGCTGGCGTTTCTGACCTACCTGGCTGTTTTCGGAGCGGCCGAGTATCTGCTCCATGTGTCCATGGAGGATAAGACCGCTTTTGCCTATACGGTGACCTATATCACCGCTCAGCTCCTCCAATGGCTGGTGGCTCTGCTGTCCTGCTTTTACACCAATCGCAAATGGGTGTTCACCGAGGCTGACCACGGCAAGGGCTCTCTGTGGCGCCAGCTTCGGCTCTTCGCGGGATCCCGCGTATTCACCTTCTTCTTGGATCTGGCCGCCACCTACGGGCTTATCCACCTTCTTTCCCTGTGGCTGACCCCCGACAATGCTCCCACTCTGTTGGGTGTCAAGTTGGATGCCGAGTTTTGGGCGAAGGTGGTCGTGTCTGCTCTTGTCATCGTAGTGAACTATATCATCAGCAAGCTGCTGGTATTCAAAAAGAAGAATTAAATATCCGTAGGGGAGGGGTTTCCCCTCCCGATATAGACGCTTTTATGCGCAAACGGGAGGCGAAACGCCTCCCCTACGCCATAGTCAAAAGGCGCACACATAGGTGCGGCCGCCCCAACAAAATCAGAATCTTCGCGGGCGGATATGGAATCCGCCTTAACAAAATCAAAATGCCAAGGAGGCTACCATGGATTTTTTAAAACTCTGCGCTGATCGCTACTCCCTCCGTAGCTTTGCCGACACGCCTATCCCCGACGAGGTACTGAACCAAATTTTAGAGGCAGGCCGTCTCGCCCCCACCGCCATGAATCTCCAGCCCCAGCGGATCTTCGTCATCCGCTCCGAAGAAGCTCTTGAAAAGATGCGCACCGTCAAGAAGTGCTACGGGGCAAACACCGTTCTCATGATCTGTGGCGACACCGAGGTGGCCTGTAACCGCCCCAAGGTGGATCATTGCATGGCCGAGATGGATTGCACCATCGTCACCACCCAGATGATGCTGGCCGCCCAATCCTTGGGCGTGGGTTCCTGCTGGATCTGCGCCTTTGACGTGCCTGCCATGGCGAAGGCCTTTGACCTGCCCGAAAATCTGACTCCCTATATCCTCCTGGCCTTGGGCTATCCCACCGAGGATGCCGCCCCCGGGCCGAGACATTTTGAGCGGTATCCCATGGAGCATACCGTGACCATCCTGTAATTTTACGAGGCAACAGACGTGAAAATTCTGGGTAGTGATTTTGACGGCACCCTCAATTACGGCGGTGTCGATCAGACCAAATGTGAAGCCATTGACACGTGGCGTCGGGCAGGACATCTGTTCGGCTTGGTCAGCGGCCGCGGCCCCGGCTTTTTGCAAAATCTTCGGGCACAGTATCCGGCGCTGAACATGGATTTTCTGGTGGCCTACAACGGTGCTTTTATTGTGAATGCCGAGGGGAAGATCTTGGATACCACGGTGTGCGACGGTGTATCTGTCCTTGATCTGATCGCTGATCTTTTGGCGTGGGGGTGCCCCTTCGTCTATGTAACCGGCCCGAAAGGCTATACGGTGCGTAAGGACGGCGATCCCATGCGTGAAGGGGAGTGTGCATTTTCCGACTTTCCTCAAGACTTCCCTTGGTTTTATCAGGTCGGCGTACAGTTGGAGACCTACGCCGAGGCAGAAGCCGTGACGCAAAAGGTGAAGGAAAACTACCGTGGCCGTCTCAATCCCCTGCAGAACGGCATCTGCATTGATATCGTCGCCCCCACTGTCAACAAAGCCGAGGGATTGCGGAAATTGGCTGCTCTGTACGGTCAGCCCGAGGAGAATATTCTTGCTGTGGGCGATAACCTCAATGATTTGGATATGCTGAAAGCCTTCCGCTCCTACGCCATGGAAAACGGCGTGGAGGAGGTCAAGCGGGTCTCGGATCGGACGGTGGCGAGTGTGACTGAGCTGATACGATTGGAATTGAACGCTTAGTCGGGATCCAATCACGACACGGATGTCTTGTTTCAATCACAGGTTGTCTTCCGCTCTTGTTATACATGATTGACAAAAATTCCCCTATGTGCTATGATAAGCCTAAAGGGGATCCCCTTCATATGAATCCACAGAAAGGAGCACGGTATGGAAATCAGCGAAGAGCGCATAGGGTACGTTTGCATTCCCCGCTTCGCCTTGGCCAAGCGTATCTTTATTCTGTGGTTGTTTGAATTTGCGGGTTGTCTTGTGGGCTCGGGACTTTTTCTGATTTTTTCTGTTTTTTGTTGGCTCATGGTTCTGTGGCTCAGCTTGAAATTTCTCCCTGTTTGGCAGCTTTTTTATAAGGCCGCCTCTCTTTATATCATTCTCGCTCTCAGCTTTATTCCCGCTTATGTTTTGGGGCGGATGATACGGGAAGCAGTTTTATGGCTCATCATGTTATGAAAAGGAGGAAATGTCAACCGTGAACGAAACCTACTCCCTTATCTATCCGCAAGGCTACCGCTATGACGATAAGGATCTCGTCCGTTCCGAGAGCAATGAGCTCATCCGCCGCTTGGGCGCGGATTGGCTGTTTTATAATAAAACCGTGCGCATCATGGATTATCTGACGTCCAACGCGGAGGTCATCGCCTACCGTAGAGACACCCTTCGCGAGGTCATGGGGCATCCCGGGCTTTTAGAGCTTATCCGCGGTGCTGTTGAACGGTTAGAGCAGATCGGGGCGTTGGTGCGGGTCAAGGAAAACCCCAACCTTTCCTACGAAGCGCAGTTTTACAGCATCCGCGAGCTGGAGGTATATCTTGATCTGGTCACATTTTTGGCCGAGGGCTTTGATAAGCTGGATGCCGACGGTGTTTCTCTGCAATCCCAAGGACTTCTTGCCTTGCGGGAAAGTGTACGGGCGCGTGTTCCTTCGTGTGAAAAACTCCGCCAAGGCGTAGCGCACATGACTACCTCTATCCAACGCATCAAAAGCGTGACCGTGGCTTTTAATCTGGATTCCGAATTGTCTCCCTATGAGGCGGGACTTCTCGCCATCAATACCGAGCCTGTGCGCTCGGGGGAGCTCATAGACCGTCTCTTGAATTTTGAGCTTGCCAAGGGTGACATGACGGCTCTTGCTCCCATGACGGCCGTTTCCAAACGATTGACGCCCAGAGAAAAAGCCAGCGTGGACATGGTGTTTATGAGCGCTATGAAGAAGGTGTATGGGGGATTGCTCCGCTCCTGGGCTCCCTCGGTTAAGCAATACATGGCTTCGGGTGGCTGTGAGTGGTTGCGCCTGCTCCCCGAACTTCAATTCCTCTGCGCCGCAGCAGATATGCTCCAAAGTCTCAAGGACAGCGGACTGCCCCTCTGCTGGGCGGAGATCAGACCTACCGAAGAAAAGCGATTTTCCGTCGAAGGGCTTTACAATCCCGCGATGGCCATGAAGCTCAAAGACAACGATTCTCCCACGTCCATCAGCAAACGCATGGTCTACAATGATGTGAATTTTGATGATGAGGGACGTATTTTTATACTGACAGGCCCTAACAGCGGCGGCAAGAGCGTGTTTACCTGCGGGGTGGGCATCGCTCAGGTCATGTTCCAGTTGGGACTTCCTGTTCCTGCGCGAGTTGCGGTCATAAGCCCCGTAAAGGGGATCTTTACCCACTTTGCCCAGGATATCAAGGGCTCCACCGAGGACGGTCGGTTGGGAAGTGAGTGTCAGCGCATGAAGGAGATCTTTCAAAAGCTCACGCCTCATTCGTTGGTGCTTTTGGATGAGACCTTCTCGGGCACCAGCTCATACGAAGGCTCTTATCTGGCGGCGGATACCGTAGGTGCATTGGCGGCGTTGGGAACTCACGCGATTTATTGCACCCATATGCACGAATTGACCGCCCGCATACCCGAAATTAACCAAAATCCCAAAACCCGTTCTCGCGTGGACACCTTGGTGGCAGGCTCGGGGCTGGGCGACATTCGTTTTTCTATCACCCGCCGTCCTCCCGACGGCAAAAGCTACGCTTCCCGCATTGCGGAGAAATACGGGCTCTCCTATGATTCCTTACTCCACGGAAAAATCTGATCACATTTGGAGGATATCACCATGAAAAAACTATTCATCAGCGCCGACATTGAAGGCACCTGCGGCATCACCGCGTGGGAGGAGACCGACGCAGACGGCAGGGGTTACGACTATTTCCGTCAGCGTATGACCGCCGAGGTCACCGCTGCTATCCAAGGCGCGGAGAATGCCGGATATGTCACCACCGTCAAGGACGCACACGATTCCGCCCGCAACATCGACCCCATGGGACTGCCCAAGTCTGCCACCCTCATCCGTGGCTGGGCGCGGGATCTGTACTGCATGATGGGGGGCATCGACCAAGACGACTATGCCGCCGTGGCCTTCACGGGCTACCACAGCGAAGCCGTCAACGCGGGCAATCCCCTGTCCCATACCATGACGAGAAGCGTCCAGCGGGTCACCCTCAACGGCGAGCCCTGCCCCGAATTTCTCATCAACGCCTACATGGCCGCCTATCGGAACATTCCCATCGTGTTCCTGTCGGGCGACGAGGCGCTGTGCGACTATGCCAAGGATCTGATCCCCGGCATCACCACGGTGGTGGCCAAGCAGGGTCACGGCTCGGCGGTCATCTCTCGCCATCCCGAGGTGGTCTGCGACGAGATCAAGGCGGCCATGAGCGCGGCTCTGTCCAAGAAGGATCTCTCGGATTGCTATTTGCCCTTGCCTCCTTACTTCGAGCTGACGGTGGAGTACAAGGACTGGAATACTGCCCACAAATACTCCTTCTATCCGGGTGCTGAGTCGGTGGATGCCAAGACCGTAAAATTCGAGTCGGACGATTATTATGAGGTCATGCGCTTCATGCATTTTTGCCTATAATCCAATGAAAAACAGGTCTGCTACGGTGAGCAGACCTGTTTTTTCATTGAAGGGCGGGGCGCGTGCCTCCGGCGTCTTAGAACCTTTTTGAAAAAAGGTTCTAAGAACTCCCAAAACTTTAAAAAGCAAATTAAAAGTTCTTGGGATTTTGAAATCCTTCTTTTGGGGAGACTTTCAATAGGGAGTGGGGGAAGTGTGCCTCCGGCGGCTTAGAACCTTTTTGAAAAAAGGTTCTAAGAACTCCCAAAACTTTAAAAAGCAAATTAAAAGTTCTTGGGATTTTGCAACCTTTTTTAGGGAAGCTTTCAATAGAGAGTGGGGGAAGTGTGCCTCCGGCGGCTTAGAACCTTTTTGAAAAAAGGTTCTAAGAACTCCTGAAACTTTAAAAAGCATATTTAAAAGTTCTTGGGATTTTGAAATCCTTCTTTTGGGGAGACATTCAATAGAGAGTAGGGGAAGTGTGCCCCGGGCGGCGCAGAACCTTTTTGAAAAAAGGTTCTAAGAACTCCCAAAACTTAAAAAACATAGAGAAATCATTTTTAAGTTTTGAGGATTCTCAAGGAACTTTTTCAAAAGTTCCTTGAGCGGGGGTCAGGGGCAGAGCCCCTCGTTCCCCCTACATATGCGTGCGATCTCTCTCGCCACAAAAACGCCGCTGGCGGACGCGTGGGAGAGGGAATGGGTGATGCCGCTGCCGTCGCCGATGACGTACAGCCCTTGATAGGCGGTCTCCAGATGCTCGTTGACGGCCACCTCCATATTGTAGAACTTGACTTCCACGCCGTACAGAAGGGTATCGTCGTTGGCCGTGCCGGGTGCGATCTTATCAAGGGCGTAGATCATTTCAATGATACCGTCGAGGATGCGCTTGGGGAGCACCAGACTGAGATCGCCCGGTGTGGCGTGGAGGGTGGGGGTGATGAATGCCTCATCAATGCGGGATTGCGTGGAGCGTTGACCGCGGATGAGGTCGCCAAAACGCTGCATGATGACACCGCCGCCCAGCATATTGCTGAGCCGTGCGATGGATTCGCCGTAGCCGTTGGAATCCTTGAAGGGCTCCGAGAAATGCTTGGCTACCAGCAGGGCAAAGTTGGTGTTCTGGGTCTGCTTTTCGGGATCCTCATAGCTGTGACCGTTGACCGTGATGATGCCGCCCGTATTCTCGTTGACCACAGCCCCCCGAGGGTTCATGCAGAAGGTGCGGACGCGGTCTTCGTATTTCGGGGTGCGGTATACGATCTTGCTTTCATAAAGCTCGTCGGTGATGTGGGCGAAAACCTCGGCGGGAAGCTCAACGCGCACGCCGATATCCACACGGTTGGACTTGGATGGAATGTTCATCTCCTTGCATACCTTTTCCATCCACTTACTGCCGCTGCGCCCCACCGAAATGATGCACTTTTCGCACTCGTATTCCCGATCCTCGCAAATGATGCGGTAGCCTCCGTCTGTTGCCGCGACTGACACAACGGGGGTGTCAAAATAAAAGTCTATCTTGTCCTTCAGCTCGTTATAGAGATTTTCCAGCACGACATAGTTGATGTCGGTGCCGAGATGGCGGACGGATGCGTCCAGAAGGTGCAGATCGTTTTGCACACAGAGGGTCTTGAATTTGGTTCCTGCGGTGGAATACAGCTTGGTGCCCGCACCACCGTAGGCCATGTTGATGTCATCGACGTATTTCATGAGGTCGAGCGCTTGCTTTTTGCCGATATATTCGTGTAGCGTGCCGCCGAAATCGTTGGTGATATTGTATTTACCGTCGGAAAAGGCACCCGCACCGCCGAAACCGCTCATGATAGAGCAGCTTTTGCAGCCGATGCAGGATTTGATCTTATTGCCGTCGATGGGACATTTGCGTTTGTGGAGCGCGTGACCGGATTCAAATACGGCCACCCTTAACTCGGGCTGCAGACGGGATAGCTCATAGGCGGAGAAAATTCCACCCGGGCCTGCGCCGATGATGATAACGTTATATTTCATGTGGTAAATCCTTTCAGGGAAATTGCGTTTTGTCGGAGGATGTGTGCCTCCGGCGGCTTAGAACCTTTTTGAAAAAAGGTTCTAAGAACTCCCAAAACTTTAAAAAGCAAATTAAAAGTTCTTGGAATTTTGAAATCCTTCTTTTGGGGAGACTTTCAATAGGGAGTGGGGGAAGTGTGCCTCCGGCGGCTTAGAACCTTTTTGAAAAAAGGTTCTAAGAACTCCCAAAACTTTAAAAAGCATATTTAAAAGTTCTTGGGATTTATAAACCCTTCTTTCAAGGAAGGTTTCAATAGGGAGTGCGTGGCGTGTACCCCGGGCGGCGCAGAACCTTTTTGAAAAAAGGTTCTAAGAACTCCCAAAACTTAAAAACATAGAAAAATCATTTTTGAGTTTTGAGGATTCTCAAGGAACTTTTTTAAAAGTTCCTTGAGCGGGGGTCAGGGGCAGAGCCCCTCGTTCTCTCTCAGAAGGGTTTCAGCGGGGGTCAGGGGCAGAGCCCCTCGCTCTCCCTCCGCAAAAGACAAAACGGCTACCCAAGGCAGCCGCTTTGTACAGATATCAAATGCCGTCGTACATCTCCATGTATTTCTCAGCCGACACGTTCCAAGAGAAGTCGGTGGTCATGGCGCGATCCACCAACGCCGCGAATTTTTCGGGGAACTTCTCGTAGAGATAGAGGGCGGCAGAGGTGCGCTCCTCCAGCTCGGAGGCGTTGTAGTTGGCAAAGGTGAAGCCATTGCCGTGTGGGCCTGCTTCATCCTCATAATAAGGCTTGATGGAGTCGTAAAGGCCGCCCGTTTCGCGCACCACGGGAACAGTACCGTAGCGGCAGGCGATCATCTGGGAGAGACCGCAGGGCTCGGAGCGAGAGGGCATCAAGAAGATGTCTGCGGCTGCATAGATCTTCTTGGATAGCGCTCTGTTGTAAGTAATGAAGGAGCGAACTCTTTCTTTGTAATCGTTTTCCAACTGGCGGAAATAGGCCTCATACTGACCTTCGCCCGTGCCGAGCACGACAAATTGTGCCTTGGGGTGCATATCCAGAACGTGACGAAGCACACCCGAGATCAGGTCGATACCCTTGTGGGAGGCCAGACGGGAAATGACAGCGATGATGGGCGCGTCTTTGTCCTCAGGGAGACAGTATTCACGCTGGAAAGCCAGCTTGCATTCGGTTTTGCCGCTTCTGTCTGCGGCGGAATACAGGGCAGGAATATCCCCGTCAACGGCTGGATTGTAGAAGTCTACGTCGATGCCGTTGAGGATACCCAGTACCTTGTGGCTGTTGCGTGCCAGAATGAAGTGCAGGCGATGAGAGTAGGTGGGGGTCATGATCTCATGCGCATAGGTGGGGCTGACGGTGGAGACACGGTCAGCGCATTCAATGGCGGCCTTGCAGAGGTTGATACATCCGTCATAGGCCATGAGGGTATAATGCTCAGCGCCGATGTCAAACACATCGCCCAGCATGGCAAAGTCATACTGACCCTGATATTCGATGTTGTGGATGGTGAATACCGTCTTGATGGCAGCGTATTTCTCATTCCACGCATACTTGGTCTTGAGATACACGACAGACAGAGCCGCCTGCCAGTCGTTGGCGTGAAGGATATCGGGATAATAGTCGAGGCGATCCATCATCTCCAGAACCGCGCGGCAGAAATAAGCGTAACGCTCACCGTCATCGCCGTGACCGTAGAGCTTGTCGCGCTTGAAGTAAAATTCATTGTCGATAAAATAGAAGGTGACGCCGTCCTTGACAAGGGAATATACGCCGCAGTACTGGTTGCGCCATGCAAGCTGTACCGTAAACGTCTTTTCCAAGGTCATCTGCGCTCTGACTGCCTCAGTCACGGCGGCGTACAGCGGTACGACCACGCGCACGTCAACGGCTTCGCCGTATTTGGCCTTGAGAGCAGCGGGCAGAGAACCCATCACGTCGCCAAGACCGCCGGTTGCGGCAAAAGGCATGACCTCAGCGCCTACAAAAAGAATCTTTTTTGCCATATGTACGTCCTTTCGTCGTTTTGTTGTCGTTTGATTTTTGAATGATGCCATTCACGGCTGTAGGAGCGACCTGCAGTTGTCTGTACCGATAACAACTACGGGCAACACAGGTCGCCCCTACGGTATCATGATATTTTTTAACGGAATAAATAGGTATTTAATTGCTCAGTCAAATTTCTTTTGCTAAAAGTTTTGAAGGGTCCAAGGGAAACTTTTTCAAAAGTTTCCCTTGGCATACTCTTTATACACTTCCGTTCTTGCCGATGAAGAAGGGCAGGGACTCGTGACCGGACAGGGTGCGACCGTCGCGGATGACGGCATTCTTGTCGGTGATGACGCAGTTAAGGCTGACATCCGAGCCGGTATATGTATCCTGCATAAGGATGGAATTCTTGACAACGGTGCCCTTGCCGACCTTAACGCCGCGGAAGAGGATGGAGTTTTCCACTGTACCTTCAATGACGCAGCCGTCAGCGACGAGGGAGTTCTTGACGTTGGCGCCATCGCTGTACTTGGTGGGGGCGGAGTTGCGCACCTTGGTGAGAATGGGACGGTTCTTGACATAGAAGAGACCGTTTCTCGCCTCGTCGGTGAGCAACTGCATGGAGCAGGCAAAGTAGCTCTCCAGAGAGCCGATGTAAGCGTACCAGCCGTCGTACTCGTAGATGCGATAGTTGGCCTTGCCGATGGAATGGCTGATGATGTCGCGGAAGAAGCTGGTGTAGCCGTGGGCAACCGAGTCAGCCAGAACGTTCATCATGTAGTTACGGGAAACCACCATGATGTTGGTGTAGAGGTTGACCTCTCCCGTAGGCTTGGTCATGACGAAGTCGGTCACGTTGCGGTCAGCATCTGCGGAGATCACGCCAACCTGCTCGGAGATCAGCATATCCGTAACATCCACGCACTTGGTGACGAAGGTAACGTCAGCGCCGCTCTTGGCATGGTCCTCGATGACGGCATTAAGGTCGATGTTGCAGATGATGTCGCAATCCGACAGCACGAAACAATCCTCGGTGCAACGGGTGATGAAGTCACGGGCGCCCATGAGTGCCTCCAGACGGGAAGCGTACAGCTTTTGCCCGGCTGCGTTGTCATATGCTGTGATGTAAGGGGGAAGGATCTTGATACCGCCCGAGCGGCGCGCCAGATCCCAGTCCTTGCCCGTGCCGATGTGGTCGAGAAGGGACTGATAGTTGTAGTGGGTGATCAGACCCACCTTGGTGATGCCCGAATTGACCATGTTGGACAGGGCAAAGTCGATGAGGCGATAGCGTCCGCCGAAGGGAACGCTGGCCATGGTGCGCACCCGTGTCAGTTCAGGGGTGCTCTGGTCGTGAATGTTAGAAAAAATCAATCCTGCTGCAGTCATGTCGCATCCCTCCTTTATACCGAAAGCATCGCGCCGGGCGCAATCTTCGCGCCGGCATCAATGGTGACGCCTTCGCCGACAACGGCGATCTCTGCGCCGCTTGCGCGGTCTTCGCCCACAATCGCGCCTGCACCGATGGTCACGCCGCTATCGAGAATGGCGTACTTGACGGTAGCGCCCGCCTCAACGGTCAAATCACCCATCAGGACGCTGTCCTCAACGTAAGCGCCGTACTTGATCTTGACACCGGGGCCGATGACACAGTTCTTCACGGTGCCGTGGATCTCACAGCCCTCCGTGATATAGCTGTTTTCAATGGAGGCGTGAGCACCTACGTACTGCGGACCGTCTGCGCTGTGACGGGCGAAAATACGCCAGCTTTCATCATCGAGATTCAGAATCGGCTTAGAGCCGAGCAGATCCATATTGGCTTCCCAGAGAGAAGAAATGGTTCCGACGTCCTTCCAGTATCCCTCGAAGGGATAGGCGAACATCTTTTCTCCTGCGGCCAGCATATTGGGGATAATGTTCTTACCGAAGTCGTTGGAGGAGTTGGGATCAGCCTCGTCGGCCTCCAGATAATCCTGCAGCTTCTTGCGGTTAAAGATGTAGATGCCCATGGATGCATTGGTGCTATCGGGGTTCTTGGGCTTTTCGGTAAACTTATAAATAGAGCCATCGGGATTGGTGGACATGATACCGAAGCGGCTGGCCTCCTCGATGGGCACGTCGATGACGGCGATGGTGCAATCAGCACCCTTTTCCTTGTGATAGTCCAGCATCTTGTCGTAATCCATCTTGTAGATGTGGTCACCCGACAGAATCAGGACGTAGTCGGCGTCGTAGCGGTTGATGAAGGCAAGGTTCTGGTAGATGGCGTTGGCGGTACCCTTGTACCAGTCAGCGCGCTTCTGGCCTTGGTAAGGGGGCAGGATGGTGACACCGCCAAAGGCGCGGTCAAGATCCCAAGGCAGGCCGTTTCCGATGTGCTCGTTCAGACCCAAAGGCTGATACTGCGTCAGCACACCTACCGTGTCAATGCCTGAATTGACACAGTTGGATAGGGGAAAGTCAATGATTCGGTACTTACCGCCAAAGCGTACAGCGGGCTTTGCGGTCTTGGTCGTGAGCGCGTAGAGACGGGAGCCCTGGCCACCGGCCAAAAGCATCGCAACGCACTCTTTCTTTCTGAAGATCATGTGTGGTGCCTCCTTTTTTATGTAGGGCGGCTTTGCCGCCGTGAATTTGGTAACTGTTTAAGGTCGATTCCCTAAGGGGAATCCGCATTTACCGCCTCATCCGTCGCCGCCGCGATGCTTGGCGACACCTTCCCCAACGGGGGGAGGCTTAAGCGGTCGATTCCCCAAGGGGAATCCGCATTTACCGCCTCATCCGTCCTTGAAAACAGGAGGGGGAGGGTATTTTTGAAAGGTTTTGGAGGTCGCGTATCTCTTATTCCTTCGCCGAGGGTCTTGCCTCTGCTGTTTTGACGGGTCTGCTTCTCGTAGCCGTGGTTTTGGTCACGGTAACGGTAGGCTGGCTTGAAGAGACGATCACAGAGCAACCCAAGGGCGGAATGCGGAGGGGCAGGGTATGCCTGTCCCCATTGGTGGTTGCGGTCAGCGTGCCGGTGTTGACAACGCCGCTACCGCCGAATTCCTTGGCATCGGAATTGAAAATTTCGGTGTAATCTCCCGCGAAGGGAACCGAAACAGGGAAGTCCTCCCGTGCCACGGGAGTAAAGTTGAGAATGACACTGACCTCCTTGCCATCTCGTGCGACGCGGCGGAAGATGAGCATACTCTCTTCCCAAAGAGAGCCGTCCGACCAGACGAATCCCGTTTCCGGTGCGTCGGGATCCTCATCCCAAAGCGCGGGAGTGGCGAGGTAGAAATGATTCAGCGAAGCAAAATAATGCTGGAGCATGGCGTGGTAATCATATTCCAACAGGAACCAGTCGAGCTGTCTGGATTCACTCCACTCGGCAAACTGGCCGATCTCAGCACCCATGAACCACAGCTTTGCGCCGGGATGGGTCATCATCCAAGCAGCAAACACGCGTGCACCTGCAAATTTTTGCCAATAGTCACCGGGCATTTTGTCGAGGAAGGATTTCTTGAGATGCACCACCTCGTCGTGGGAGATGGGCAAAACATAATTTTCTTCGTATGCGTAAGAGGGAATATGGGTGATCAGCCCATGGTTATGCTTGCGGAAAAGGGGGTCTTCCTTGACGTAGCGCAACGTATCGTTCATCCAGCCCATGTTCCACTTGTAGCTAAATCCAAGGCCGTATTCGTCAAAGGTGGTGACGTTGGGCCACATGGTGGATTCTTCCGCAATGGTGACAACGTCGGGGTGATCCTCCTTGATGCTGTGATTGAGGTGCTGGAAGAAGGAAATGGCCTCCAGATTTCCGCGGTCTCCGTACAGATTGGGATGCCACTGGCCATGGTCGCGGTCATAGTCCAGATACAGCATGGAAGCGACGGCATCGACTCTGAGACCGTCCACATGGAATTTTTCAATCCAGTAATAGGCGTTGGAGATCAGGAAGGATTTTACTTCTCTGCGGCCAACGTCAAAGCAACAGGTGCCCCAGCCGCGGTTTTCCTGCCGTGTGGGATCCTCGTATTCATAGAGAGGCGCACCGTCAAAGCGATAGAGTCCGTGCGCGTCCTTGGGGAAATGGGCGGGAACCCAGTCCAGGATCACGCCGATCCCCGCACCGTGCAGGATATCCACGAAGGCGGCGAAATCCTCAGGCGTGCCATAGCGGGAGGTGGGGGCATAGTAGCCACAGATTTGATAACCCCACGAGCCGGTATAGGGATGCTCCATGACGGGCATCAGCTCCACGTGGGTATAGCCCATCTGCTTGAGATAAGGCGCCAGCTCGTCCGCCAATTGACGGTAGCTGAGGGGAAGACCGTTTTCGTTGTGCTTCCAGGAGCCCAGATGCAGTTCGTAAATGTTGAAGGGATACTTTCTCCCCGAGGCGGCACGCTCAGCACGCTGGCGAAGCCAGCCCTTGTCATGCCACGCAAAATCCTTTTCGCGCTGGAATACCGTTGCGGTCGCGGGGGGGACTTCCATATAGCGGCCGTAGGGATCGGCCTTCATGCGGATCTCTCCGCCGGGAGACAAGATGCGGTATTTATAAAGTGCACCGTCGGGGACGGTTGTGCCGGGAACGGACAGCTCCCAAAGGCCTTGATCGTTGATCCTTTTCATAGGAAGGCCGATCTGCCAGTCGTTACAAAAGCTACCTACGACGGAAACGCCCAGGGCATGGGGAGCCCACACGCGGAACACGATCTGGTCGTTTTCCTCGTTGGCGCCGAGATACTGATAGGCATGACGCGCCGTTCCCTGGTGGAAAAGATACTCGTCCATCGTGTGATGATGGGCGGAGGCGGCGGGAGGCGTTTCGACGATAGAGGTGCTTTTTTCGGTTCTTTTGACCGGATCAGTCATCATACAACACAATTCCTTTTGCTGATTTTAATTCATTATTGTTATTATATCACAAAAAAACGGGGCTGTCAATGGAGACATCTATTTTTTTAGTGATCTCATGGCAAAAATATCATGTCCGAATTTCCAAGGGTTTATGCGGAGATAAAGAAACTGCATTTTGAACTTTCTCCCCCTTGACACACCGTCGGAGAGATGGTATAATGGGAAAAAGCTTTCGGGAGGAAATAAGACCTATGAAGAAAATATGTATACTGCTTTGCCTCTGCTTGCTGATCCTTGTGGCGGTTGCTTGCTCGGATGCTTCCGACGAGCCGCAAACCCTTGCAACCGATCCGTCGGAATCCGCGACGGCCACCGAAGCTTCAACGAATTTGCATACGGAACCGGTTCCCGAAGCTTCGGCAGAATCCCTCTCTGAGGCAGGCGAATCACCGACGGATGCGCCCATCGAGATACCCACCGAGCCTTCAACCGAGGCCCCCACACAAGAAGAAACCGAGGCACCTGTGCCGGAAAGGACAGCCATGGATATGTACGGCGACGGCTATAACGTGAATATGCTGGTCGGCTTTGATGAGTACGGCCGCAGTCTCTCCCCCGTTTCCTCTCGCAAGGAGGATAAGGAGGTTGGCATATTTTATTTCCTCTGGTTGGGACAGCACAACCAGCCCGAGGTCTATGATATCCCCTCTATATTGGAGCAATACGGAGAGGAGATGCTCTTCCATACAAATGATCCCAAGGTCAGCCCTGCGGGGCAGTTCCATTGGTGGGAAGAACCCCTCTACGGCTATTATAACAGCGCCGACGAGTTCATCATCCGCAAGCATCTGGAGATGCTGACAAGTGCCGGCGTGGACTTTTTGATGTTTGACGCGACCAATACCCTCATTTATGCCAACGTGGCCGAGAAGATCATGAAGGTCATCTGCGAGCTTCGTGAGAAGGGTTGGGATGCGCCGCAGATCACGTGGATCACCCACAGCCGCTCCATCCAGACCATTCAGAATCTCTACGGCACCTTCTACGCAAAGAACAAATACAAGGAATCATGGTACTGTGTGGACGGAAAGCCCATGATGATCGGATACACCACCGCCGAAAAGGATATGGCTGAGGCGGCTACCCGTGGAGACACCTCCTATAACCCCGGAGATCTGCCGCAGAAGCTACAGGATTTCTTCTATATGCGCGAGGTGCGCTGGCCTTGGGATCCGCTGGTGGAGAACGGTTGGCCTTATACCGAATGGCAATATCCCCAGCCTGTCAATACCGATATGATGAGTGTGTCCATCGCAACCCATCCCGGTGTCCCCTTCAGCTTCTCCCTCACACATGAAAATTGGATGAACTGGGGACGCGGCTATGATACAAAGAAAAAGGTCAATGTGCACGAGGACATTTACAGAGGAACCTTCTTTGACGCACAATGGAAGATCGCGCTGAGACGCGATCCCAGATTCGTGTGCATCACAGGCTGGAACGAATGGGTTGCCCAGAAGAACTGGTATGGAGGAGAATACACCTATACCGACAACGTGGATATGGAGTATTCCCGTGATGCCGAGCCCATGAAGGGTGGCTACGAGGATGCGTACTATATCCAGATGATGTCCTATATCCGTCAGTATAAGTACAATACCGCCGAGGGCATGATCGCCGATACCCTGCGCAAGACCATCGACGTGCAGGGGGACGCTTCTCAATGGGCGGATGTAAACGCCATCTACCGTCGCATCGGCAGCGACAACGGACTCCGCGACAGCGTAGGCGGTGCGGCCTCGGTGCATTACAAGCAGGATGCCGTAACCAACAACATCACAGAGGTGCGTGTCACCAACGATGCGGATAATCTGTATTTTTATATTAGATCCGAGGCGGATATGGTGGTCAGCGATGCGGAAAACTTTATGAACATCTTTATCGGTACGGGTACAAATCCCACCGTGAAGGGCTGGGAAAGCTATGAATATGTCATCGGACGCTCCCGCGACGGACAGACCGCTACCGTGGAAGCTCTGAATGCCGACTATACGGGCACCAAGCTGGACGCCGTTGCTACTTACACGGTACAGGGCAACGTCATGCAGGTCAGCATCCCTCGCGCCGCGTTGGGTCTTGAAAACGGCGGAGACTTCTATTTTAAGGTGGCAGACGGTGTTGCCGATACCGATGAGATCATGGATTATTACGTGACGGGACGCTCGCTTCCCATGGGACGGCTGAGCTATCTCTATCAGATGGACAAGTAAACGATTACTTCTGAAAAAATATTTTAATATTTTAAAAAAGCTCGAAAGATTGTTATGCAAACGGGGACTACATATATAAGCACCCCGAGTGCGTTTGATCAAAGAAAGGAAAGTACCATGAAAAAGAAACTGTTGATTTTATGTATGTGCGGCCTTTTGGCGGTATCCGCGGCCGCTTTGGTTGCCTGTGATTCCGAAAAGGACGACCTGACTGAAAGCGAAGAAGCCACGGTTGAAACCTCTGCCGATACGGTAGCTGAAGGTGCAACCGAGACCGCAGAAGCACCTACAGAGGCACCCACCGAGCAAGCGACGGAAGCACCCGTAGAAACGGATGCCGAGGGCCGTGAGATTTCCAAGACGCTGAACGGCAAGACACCTTATGCGCTGTATGCCGAGGCAGAGACGCTGTACAAGACCAATTACGAAGCCGAACAGGAAATGAAGATCACCATGAATATGAATGACGGTGGCTCGGAAATGCATATCGAGACGACCGAAAAGGCATGGTTCAAGTTTGCCGGCGGCAACGTATACGCCAAGACCGAAAGCTACGCGCTGTTCGAGGAACGCGCTGTGATGGAGATGTGGTACGTAGACGGCAAGCTTTATACCGAGGATTTGGATGAGAATCTTGAGCTGGCCAAAGTGGTCATGACCATCAGCCCCGAGAATGCGGAACTGTACTACGGTCTTGAGCTTCCCGGCGATACCTTGATGCCCATGCCCGAGGATTGGCTCAAGGATACGGTCTTTGCCAAAACCGAGGACGGACTCTATCTTGTATCCCTGAATATTACGCAGGAAATGCTGGCAGCCGCCGACGAAGATGTTTGGGGAGATCTGGCCGGGGAAGGTGTGACTCTCAACAGCATGACCTACCACGCTTGCTTCCGCGCGGACGGTTCGCTGGCGTACATCTCTTACGGCGCCGATATGGATATGATGGGTATGGCTTGCATCATGGAGGCAAAGGTTGTGCTTTCCAACGCGGGTACGACCCAGGTCACCCCTCCTGCCGATGCGGACACATATCAGGAAGTGAAATTTGAAATCTGAGCATACAACCGTGCTGTGTGATTGCTGACGGCGGGTATGCTGTTTTGCATAGCGCAGGGCACATAGAGAATCCATGAGAAAGAGAGAAAAACCATGAAAAAACTGTTAAGCCTTTTGTTGGCAACCTGCTGTTTGACAGCACTGGTCGCGTGTGACGCGGCAAATCGGGATAAAGATCAGGACGATACCGACGCAAAGACCACCCAAGCCGAGACGGGTGTATCTGATGACACGTCAGCCGCAACCGAGGCCGCAACCGAGATCGAGACCGAGACCGACGCTGCGACCGAGGCTGAGACGCAGTCGACGGTCACCGCTCCCGCGGGCTACACCTTGTTTGAAAATGATGCGCTTTCTTTCGCTTATCCCAAGGGATGGGCCAAGCAGGACGGAAGCGTCGTGATCCTGCAGGATGCTGCGACCGGCAACAATATTACGGTCGTCAGCGAAAGCAAGAATGCATTTTATGATACCATGACGATCCAGGATTTTGAAGCCCAAATGAAGCCCGTCTACGAGGCGATGGGTATGACGGTGGATAACGTCAAGCTGGAGAGAAAGGAAAACGCGCAGGGACTTAAGGTGCTGGTGATGTCCTTTGACAACACAACGCAGGGCATGTCTATGAAGCAGACGCAGTATGTGACAACGATTGGTGCGTATAGCTATACCGTGACCGTGACCGAGGTTGCGGCGGATGCAGAGCTGGCGCAGACGGTGTTTGACACGCTGGCAGCGAAATAAGTAAGCGCCTGTCAAATTTGCATACGAATGACAAAACCGCATCGCGGGGAGAAATTCCTCCGCGATGCGGTTCTTTTGTATTCGGTTTCGATTTACAGCAAATACGTCGGCATCTTCTGGCCGATCTTCACCTTATCCGAGGGCTTCTTCTCGTCATGGCCGATGACGGCGGCGACGGTCTCAGGGGAGACGTTGGAGAGCACGGCGGTGGCAGGCTCTTCTGCCTTGGGAGCAGCAGGCTTTGTAACGGGCTTCTTGGCAGTTGCGGCCTTGGGAGCGGCTGCCTTTGCAGCGGTTGCCTTTGCAGCGGGCTTCTTGGCGCCGGTGGCGGCAGACGTTGCCTTTTTGGTACCCGAGGAGGTACCCTTTGCCGTGGCGGTCTTCTTGGCGGCAGGCTCTTCAGCGGGTACGGTCGCCTCGGCCTTTACTTCTTCTGCGGGTGCTGCGTCGGTGGCCTTGGCCACTCTCTTCTGGATGCTGTCCTTACCGATGGGCATAGTTCATAACCTCCTTGGTGAGTTCAAGATATTCCTGGGCGGCACGGCTGGATTTTTTGTAAGCCATGACGGGCAGACTGTTTTCCTGGGACCATTCGATGGTACTGTCAATACGGATATAGTTTTCAAACAGACGGACGTTGTCGAGGGATCCCAGAACCTCCATGGCCTGCTTGAACTGGTTCTTTCTCTCGTTGGCCTTGGTGACCACGATACCCATGATGGAGAGATCGGGAGCCAGTCTCTGGAGCTTTTCATAGAACTCAAAGAGGTTGGCGATGCCGAACAGACCCCAAGGAGATGCCTCTACGGGGATGATGAGGTAGTCCGAGGCGCACATAATGTTCATGACCCAACAGCCCAGCGTGGGAGGCGCGTCGATAAGGATGTAGTCGTAAGCATCGGATTCCTTGATCTTGGCAAGTCCCTGCTTCAAAATAAACTCTCTCTGCCACATGGTAAAGAGATCGACCTCGATGCCGCTCATGAGGGTAGAGGAGGGAATGAGATCCAGTCCTTCATAGGCTGTGTGGCGGATGAAGGGGGTCAGTTCCTTTTGCCCCTTGATGGCGGTGTAAAGATTTTCGCCGCTTTCGGCAAAGCCCAACGCCGCATCCTCATCGAAATAAGACAGCGTCAGGTTCATCTGCATATCGCCGTCGATGAGCAGAACCTTCTTGCCTTCGGTGACCATGCTGTATCCCACGTTGGCACAGGTGGTGGATTTGCCGCTGCCGCCCTTGTTGTTGGCGAAGCAAATGACTTTGGTTTTAGCCATGGTGGCCTCCTTGATCCGAAATTTTGGATGGACGGGAGGCCACACAGGGCCTCCCCTACGGTATGAGGGGATGCTTGTAGGGGCACACATAAGTGTGCCCTACCGAAATTTCAAACAGGTAAGGCATCCGGTGCATCGGTGGGCTCACGGAGGTGGTCAATGATGGCCGTGAGGCCCTCCCCCGTATAGGAGCTGCAGGGGAAGATCTTCTCGCATCCGCAGAGCTTCAGCCAGCGCTCGGCCTGCTCGATGTTGGCACCCTCGCGGTCGATGCCCGAGATAATACCGATGACGGGACGGTTGACAAGACAGGTACAGCAGGGTGGGAACACGCAAAAGGGCTCGTCCGCGCCGATGACCAGGCCTACGATGTCGGCCTCATAGGCGTACAGCGCCAGCGCCGCGCCCAGCTTGGCCACCTCGGTGTACTCCCCGGGGGTGTCGATGATGGTGTTGTGGTAGTTGATGTATTGGGTCTTGCAGTAGTGGAGCTGTTCGCCCCGCAACGCTTGCGTCAGGGTGGTCTTGCCCGCCGCTACGCGACCCATAAGTATGAGTTTTTTCATAGATATACAGTTGATATATCCTTGTTAAAAGTTCTTGGAATTCCTAAAACCTTCTTTCAAGAAGGTTTTAGGCGGGGGTCAGGGGCAGAGCCCCTCGTTCCCTTAAGTGCGGGTCTTCTCGCAGACCGTGAATTTGAGGGTGTCTCTGAAATACTCACCGATAGCGGTGAAGGCGGAGTCCACCTCGGAGACACGACCTGTGATGATGAGGGTGCCCGAGAAGCGATCCACGAATCCCAGATCAACGTTGGCAGACTTCATGGCGATGTCGGCGGTGATGACGGCGGTCTCGGCGGGGCTGACGGTCAACACACCGATGGCGGCGTGGGAGTAGTCCAGCTTAGGATCAAGACCCAATTTCTGATAAAGAATGGGATCGGGATTGGCGATGACGTGGAGTAGTGTGATCTGCCGTCCGGGCACCAGCTCCTGTACGATCCTCATTTTATCGTGCATTTCCAGTTCTTTCATTTGATATGCTCCTTAAAGGTTGGGAAAGGGACACGTAATCTGACACGGGAAAGGAGATCCCGGTGCTACGCAACGCCCTTTGGGTTCAACTCCGCACTCCGTGCTTCGCGCAGGATGACGGAACGGCGGAATCTCAATGGTGAATGCCAGTAACAATAATAGCTTTTTTGAAAGCTTTTGAGGATTCCAAAGGAACTTTTTCAAAAAATTCCTTTGGCGTTCTTCCGTTTCTTATCCGCCGATTTGCACCCGAAGATGGCAGGTCAGCTTCTGGGATTCCCGCTCGGCGGTCTCCTTGAGCATCTTCATATGCGCGGCGGTGGGGGGAGTCAGATGGGAGAGGGTGTACTCGCGCCCCAGACCCGTGTACTTGTCGGTTCCCAGTCTGTGGTAGGGAAGCAGGTGCAGCTCATGGACGTTCGGCAGAGACTCGGCAAAACGCGCGATGGCGGCGATCTCTTCGGGCGTATCGTTGAAGCCGGGGATCACGGGGACGCGGATCACCAAATGGTGAGCATTCTCGGCGATCCAGCGGGCGTTGTCCAAAATCTTCTCGTTGGGCTGCCCCGTGTACGCCTTGTGCTTGGCGGAGTCCATGTGCTTGATATCCATCATGACGTGGTCGATATGGGGGATCAGACGAGCCACCACGTCTCGCTCGGCGAAGGCCGTAGTCTCGATGGCGGTGTTAAATCCCCGATCGTGGCAGGCACGGAAGATGGCCTCGGCGAACTCGGGCTGAGCCATAGCCTCACCGCCCGACAACGTGATGCCGCCGCCCGATCGGCGGTAGTAGACCTCGTCCTTCACAAGCTCCTCCATGAGGTCGCGGACGGATATGTCCTGCCCCACCGTCTTGGTGGTGCCGTTCATGGTCATCTCCTGAAATTTATATTCTTGGGACTCGGGATTGCAGCACCAACGGCACCGCAGGTAGCACCCCTTCAGAAACACGATGGTCCGAATGCCCGGCCCGTCGTGGATGGAGAAGCGCTGAATATCAAAAATGCGACCGACGCGGTCGTAGTAATTAGCCATATGAATGTCCTTTCTGGGGTTGGGAGAACGTTGGGGCTCTGCCCCAAACCCCGCTTAAAACCTTTTTGCAAAAAAGGTTTTAAGAATTCCAAAAACCTTTAAAAAGGGATTTGTTTATGGGGAAAGGATTTGTTGAGATAGGATCAATAAATGTTTTGAAGGTTCTTGGGAGTCCAGAACCCTTCTTTCAAGAAGGGTTCTGGTAGGGTCAAGGGGCAAAGCCCCTTGTTACAGGCTGGATTGCTCGGTACGGCTGATGATGTCGTCCTGGAGGGAGCGGGAAAGGGTGGTGAAGAGGGCGGAGTAACCGGCCACACGAACCACCAGCGTTTTGTAATTTTCGGGATGTGCCTGTGCGTCCAAGAGGGTCTCGCGGGAGATGACGTTGTACTGGACGTGCATGCCCTTCTGATCGAAGAAGCCGCGGAGGTAAGCCACGAACTTCTCGAGCCCCATTTCACCGGCCAGAGCCGAGGGATGGAATTTCTGATTCAAGAGGGTGCCGTTGGAGGCGTCACCGAGGTCGAGGCGGGACACCGAGTTGGCAGTAGCCGTCGGGCCCTTCACGTCACGACCCGACATGGGGCCGACACCGTCAGCAATGGGGGTATTGGACAAACGTCCGTCGGGGGACGCGCCTGCCTGGTGACCCAGCGGCACGTTGGCGGATACGGGATACAGTCCTGCGTGGAAGATACCGCCGCGAGGATTGGTGTGCTGCAGCAGAGGCTTGGTGTAGGTCTGACCCACTTCGCGGGCGAAGAGGTCAACCTCGCGCAGGTCGTTGCCGTACTTGGGTACGTCTGCGATCATGGCAAGGATCTCGTCGTAGCGAGCCTTCTTGTCGGCAGAGATGGTGGCGGCGGTGCGGAAGCTGTCGTAGAGTGCCTTGATCAGCGCCTCGTTGACGTCCACGCCGTCGGCATCCAGCATCTTGGCAGCCTCGGTGGTCAGCTCCAGGGCGCGCTTGGTGGTGGCACCCTTGCCGAAGTTATCGGAGAGAGCCTGCTTCATCTCAGCCATGGAGATCACGCCATCCTCAAAGACCAGCTTGCGCATGACGGCCAGAGAGTCGGCCACGTTGGCAATACCGAAGCCCTGAGGGCCTGTGAAGTTGTAGTGACAACCGCCCTCCTGCACGCTCTTGCCGTTGGCGATACAATCGTCGATCATGCAGGACTCGAAGGGCAGGGGACAACGAGCCGCGTGCGCCGCGTCTACGGCGTTATCGGCCTGTGCCATCATCTCAATGAAGAATTCCTGCTGGGTCTTGTACGCATCGTAGAATTGCTCGAAGGAGGTCATCTCCAAAACGTCCATGGTCTTGGGGCCGATCTGCTCGCCCTTGTCCATACCCGAGGAGAAGACAAGCTCCAAAGGACGAACCATGTTGAAGAAGGCGGCGTCGTGCCAGCCGTCGGTTCTGTGGCAAGCGGAGGGTTCTACGCAACCGATGATGCAGTAGGTGCGGGCATCCTCAAGGGTATAGCCGCGGGACATCATGGAGGGGATGATGACTTCGTCGTTATAGAAGGCAGGCACGCCCATACCCTCGCGGGTGACGGCGGCAGCCTTGATGAGCAGGGAATGGGGAGAGCCGTTCCATACGCGGATGGAGAGGGAAGGCTGGGGCAGACGCACGTGCATCTGTGCTTCCATGCACATATAGGACAGATCGTTGGTCACGTCCATGCCGTATTCATCCTGACCGCCGACGATGAGGTTCTGGAACAGACCGTAGCCTGCAAAGCCCTCGGCGGAAGCGGCATCACGCACCTTGTTGAGGTCGTTGAGCTTGACCCAGATGCAGTCGAGCAGCTCCTGGGCGGATTCGTAGGTGATCTTACCCGCGTCCAGGTCGGCCTTAAAGTAGGGGTACATATAAACGTCAAAGCGTCCGGGAGAGATGGAGTGACCCGAGGATTCCATCTGCATGAGCTGCTGGACGAACCAGAAGGCCTGGCAAGCCTCGTGGAAGGAGCGAGCGGGCTTGGCGGGAACATGGTCACAGGCCTCAGCAATGGTGAGCAGCTCTGCCTTACGGGTGGAATCGGTGCACTCAGCGGCTTCGTGGAGTGCCAGATCGGAATAGCGGCGGGCGTAGGTGATGACGGCCTCGCAGCTCTCGATCACAGCTTCCAGGAAGTTACGCTTGGAGGCATAGTCGCCCTGACCGCGAGTCAGCTTGGAGAGCTCTGCACGAGCCTCGTCAGCGATGCCCTCGTAGCCGATCTTGATGACCTTTTCATAATTTACATTGACGTGGCCGACGCCATTGTAGAAATAGTTACCGACGGTGAAGATGCCGTGGTTGAGGAATACGTCCAGCACCTCGGGATCCATATTGGATGCGGCCAGGTCACTGACGGTCTTGCCCTTCCAGTAAGGATGAACGGCCTCCAGACGGCGGATGGTGTCGGGGGAAATGTAGAAGGGATCAGCCTCGCGGGTAGCGATGGTTTCGTACTCGGGAGGGAGCCACTCGTAGGAGAACTCGGGGAAGGTCTGGCATCCGCGGGGAGCGACCGAGCTGGAACCGACGATCAGCTCATGGGGACGGATGACGATCGGAATGTTCTCCAGGATGTGACGAAAAGCGGCAGAGCGGCGCTTGATGAGGGGCAGGTGCTCTGTCATCTTGTAGCTTTCTGTGATCAGTTCGGCACGGTCAGCCTCGATCTCGGGCATATTGGCATAGAGATCGGCGACCAGCTTGGCGATACGGGGGCTCTTTTCAATGGTAAATTTGATTTCAGACATTGTAAAAACCTCATTATATAAAGTGGAATTGTTTGCTCGGTTATATAACTGTGGGGTAGAGAACCCACATGGGCGGCATACGCGCTCTCGGTCGTGATGTGAAATACCCTGGATAGAACAAAAAACGACCGTTCTTTTCGGGTATTTACTCACTTGGTAAATATCCTTTTCATCAAAGGTTCTTGGAAGTCCAGAAACCTTCTTTTAAGAAGGTTTCCGGTGGGGTCAAGGGGCAACGCCCCTTGCGTACTCCTTATAATTGCTCCCAAAGCTCCTTGTGGGGGGCGGGGATGACGGCAGAGTTGCAAAACAGCCCTTGATCCTTGGCGTGCTGTGCGCCTGCTTCCACGGCGGCGGTCACATCACCCACGTCGCCTGTGATAAGCACCATGCCCTTACCGCCCATGCCGCGAGACAAACGGAGCTCGTGGATGGCGACCTTGGCGGTCTTGACGGCGATATCGGCGGCCTTGATGGTGGAGGCGGCAGAGTATGCCTCGATGATACCGAGGGAGCCCTTGCGCTCGCCTGCCTGCGTGCCGAACAGAGCGGTGATGACCTGCTCGTCAATGCGGCCGATCACGGCGGAGTCGATCATGCGGTCGTCAAAACGACCCTTGACGTGATCCACAGCAGCGGTCACGTCGGCGATCGCGCCCGTCAGAATGATCTCGTATTTGCCGGGGCAGGAGGGGTGCGCCTGCACCAGACGGATGCCCGCACTCTTCAGCGCGGCGTCGGTGGCCTCGATGCCCTTGGCAATGCTTTTCAGTTCAATAATACCAATAGCCTGATACATAGTCTATATACCTCTTCTTCTTATGCGCGAATCACAATGGTTTTATCATCCACATAGGTAATGCGACCGGTGATGGGGGCGAAGTTGGGAACCGACAGCCCCTCGGCGGCCTTGGCGATCATGTCGTTCTCCTTGACCTCGTCGCCGACCTTGACGATGGGGATGGCGGGGGCGCCGATGTGCTGTACCATAGGGACGTAGACCTCTTTGGCCTTCAGCTTTTCGTCGATGTAGGTGGGAGGGAATTTGTCGTACTTGGCCACGCCCAAAACTTCCTTCCACTTGCCTGCGCTGATCATGCGATACTCGCGCTCCGGCGAAGCGTTAAACACATCAGAGGGGTTGGCTACATACTTCATCCTGTTCTTGGCCAGAATGCCCTTGTATTCCTTGATGACCTGCATGGGCGAGATGTCCTGACAGCAAGCCAGCAGTCCGCAAATGCCGCAGCCGCAACACATGGTGGCGGTCTTAATGAGCTCGGGATCGGCCTGCGAGGTGCTGAGTGTGGCGCGGATCATCTTGTGGGGCTCCAGCGGATAGCCCAACAGGTGTCTCGGGCAGAGATCCGTGCAACGGGTGCACTGACAGCAGACCGAGGCGGCCATGCGGAAGTTCTCCTCGGCGGTGCGGAGCTTGCTCCGAACGGCGGGGATATCCTTGGGCAGGATAAGCAGACCCGAGGTGGGCTTCTTTACCACGTCCACATTGGGGTTGACGATGTTACCCATGGAGGGGCCGCCGTCAATGACCACGTGGGTGTCGGGCACCTTGATCTTCATGGTTTCCAGCACCTCAGAGATCTTCATACCCAGAGGCACCTTGATACAGAACGCCTCGGGAATGTCGCCTGCCAGCGTCAGGTAAGTCTTGGTTACGGGCTGACCGTACTGTGCCACCAAACCGATGTTGTGCATGGTTTCGATGTTGAAAACGATGACCTTCTGGGTAATGGGGAGCTGCCCGGGGGCAACCACGCGACCCGTAACGGTGTAGATGAGGTTGATCTCGTCACCCATGGGGTAGACGTTGGGAACGTACTTGATGAACACACCCTCGGCGAGCTCCTGCTCATCGGCAAAGCCCAGCTTTTCGGCGCGATAGCCCTTGACGGCAATCAGACCTCTCGGGATGTGGGCGTATTCCATGACGGCGCGCATACCGATGACGATGTCACGGATACGGTTTTGCATGAGGGTGTAGCTGGTGTAAAGCAGAGGCTCACACTCCACGGCATTGATGATGAGCGTATCAGCACCCTCAGCCAGCTTGCAGTAGGAGGGGAAGCCTGCGCCGCCCGCGCCAACGACACCGTTATCCTTTAAAAGTTGTTTTAGATCGGACATAAGAAACACCTTTTATGTAAAAGATTTATTCAAATGAATTTTTTAGTTCTGGATCTTATCGATGATACCTGCAACAACGGCATCCACGGGAGAATTGATATCCCCCACAGCCACGCGTGCGCTGGAGCCTGTTACGACAAGAACCTCCTCGCCGATACCGGCGCTGATGGAGCGATCCACCGCAATGATATACTTGTCGGTCAAGGTCTTGTTTTCGATCAATTGGATCTCGAGGAATTTGTAACCTCTGAGCTCGTCGAATTTATTTGTGGAGACAATGTTCCCCACCACTTTACCTTTGAGCATGATGTACTCCTGTTATATTTGTGTTTGTGGAATTACTTCTTCACCATGGTGACTTTGCTGCCGTTCTTGTAGCCTACGGCGTTTGCATCGTCGGTGTCCACGTGCATCTCCAGGCAGAACTTGTCGGAAACGCGAACCTGCACGTCGAACCAGCGGGTGCGCTTGGTGCCGTCCATGGCATCTACGTCGATGTAGTCACCGTCCTTGACACCGAAGCGAGCGCCGTCGGCGGGGCTCATATGGATGTGGCGGTTGGCGATGATGCAACCTTCCTTGAGGGTAACGATACCCTTGGGGCCTACGATGGTCACGGGAGCGGAGCCTGCAAGGCTACCGGATTCACGCACGGGAGGCTTGACCTTCAGAACGAAGGAATCGGTTACGGAAATTTCTACCTGGCTCTGCTTGCGGATGGGACCCAGGATGCGCACGTTCTCAATGGAGCGCATGGAGGGGCCGATGATGGTGCAAACTTCCTTGCAGGCATACTGCCCGGGCTGAGACAGATCCTTGATGGGAGTCAACTCATAGCCTTTGCCGAACAGGGTGTCCAGATCCTCGCGGGACAGGTGAATATGACGGTTGGAAATACCAACGGGAATGGTCAGGTCATCGGAAGACGCGGGGGATTCCATCTCGGAGACGATCTTCTTGACGATGGCTTCAATAGACTGGGCATTGATTTCCATGATATGTAACCTCTTTTCTTCAATATCTTAATAAACCAAAATGTAAAAATCAAAAATCACTTCGCGATTCGGAAATGCTCTTTCATTCATACATTTAAATATCCGAGGGGGCAGTAACAGGCATCGCTCCGTAATGCGGACCTCCTGCGACGGATTCGGTGCTTTTTCAATGCTTTCGGAGGTAAAATCAATAACGGATAAATCCTGTTTTGTGAAAGGTTCTTGAAGGGGGTCGAGGGGGAACCTTCTTGCAAGAAGGTTCCTCCCTCGCGTACTCCTCTCAGATCAATCAGATCTTGGGCAGGAGCTTGTCCACGTCGGTGTGGGGTCTGGGGATGACGTGAGTAGCGATGACCTCGCCGAGACGGGAAGCAGCAGCGCCGCCTGCCTCAACAGCAGCCTTCACAGCACCAACGTCGCCGCGAACCATGACGGAGACGAGACCGGAACCGATCTTCTCGGAGCCGATCAGGGTTACGTTAGCAGCCTTGACCATAGCATCGGCAGCCTCGATGGCAGCCACAAGACCTCTGGTTTCAACCATACCAAGAGCTTCGTTCATTGTATTTTCCTCCTAAAGAAAATTTACTTTTTTAAATTTGTTTTAGTGGGGGTTGCGTATATAAGTTGCATTCGCGGTCGATCCTTGCATCAGGGCACGGGATCGGTGCGAAGGAACTTCATAACTTCCTCGTGAGGACGAGCGATGACCTCACAGAGCTTGACGGGACCAACCTCGGCAGCGGCAGCTTTGCCGGCTTCGGCGGCGGCCTGAACAGCGGAAACACTTCCCTCGACCACAAGTGTGACGAGTCGTCCGCCCAAGCGCTTTTCAACGTGAATCAGCTTCACGTCGGCGGCCTTGACCATCGCGTCAAGACCTACAATGGCGGTGACCATTGCCTGGACTTCCAAGAGTGCGATTGCCTTTTCCATGTTTCAGTACCTCGCTTTCGTTTGGTAGGCAAAGAACGTTTCCCATTATCCAAGAACTTTTTTAAAGTTTTTGGGAAGTCCAGAAACCCTTTTTTCAAAAAGGGTTTCTGGTGGGGGTCAGGGGCAAAGCCCCTCGTTCCTTAGATGGAGGGCAGGAGCTTGTCCACGTCGGTGTGGGGTCTGGGGATGACGTGAGTAGCGATGACCTCGCCGAGACGGGAAGCGGCAGCGCCACCGGCCTCAACAGCGGCCTTTACAGCACCGACGTCGCCACGGACCATGACGGACACGAGACCGGAACCGATCTTCTCAGAGCCGATCAGAGTAACGTTAGCGGCCTTAACCATTGCATCAGCTGCCTCGATTGCAGCTACGAGACCACGAGTTTCAACCATACCAAGAGCTTCGTTCATTGTATTATTCTCCTTAAAATTTATTTTTGTGTGTTGTATCGCGACGGCGGTCATCAGACCTTTCGGCCGTCAACGGTGGTGTAATTGCGGAGCTTGTCGCGACCGGTAGCGGTCAGATGTGCGAACCACTCCACACTGGGATCCAGTCCCGCAATGATCTTCGAGGTGATGAACAGACCGCGCTTCTCAGCCTCAGCCTTGCCCGCGTCGTGAGCAGCCTCGACGGCGGCGGGGTCACCCTCGAATTTGACGACCATCACAAGCGGCACCTCGCACTGATCGGCGTTGGCGGGCTTGTTACGGTCGATGGCCACGATCTTTACGTCAGCGGCCTTTGCGCAGGCATCGGCAACGACAATAGAGGTGGCAAATCCATAAACTTCAAGCATTCCAAGAGCTGCCATATCGGTAACTCCTTTTCTTACTTAGCGATGTAGGCAATCTTGATGCCCTTCTGTGCTACGTTGGTCTCCATAGCCTCGTTCATCTGATCGAGGGGGTAGGTGTGGGTGATGAGATCCTCAATCGGGATATTCATCTCCTGGCACTGCTTGAGGAAAGCAACCGTCTTGGGGTAGTCCTCAGCGGAGTAGTCCCAAGAACCGACGATGTCGATTTCCTTGTTGCACATAGCAAAGTGGGGGTTGACGGAGTACTCGCCGTTGTTGACGAAGAAGCCCATCTCGCACATACCGCCACCGCGGCGGATGTAGGCGTAGATGTCAGCGGCGGCGACGGGAGCGCCGGTGCACTGGAAGGCGAAGTCAACGCCGACACCGTTGGCCACGGCCTGCACCTTGGCCACGCGCTTGTCGAGGGTGTCCTCGTCGGGACGCTTGAAGCAGACGGTGGTCTTGGCACCCATCTTCTGGGCGACCTTCAGTCTGTCCTCGTTACCGTCCACAGCGATGATGTGGTTGATACCGGCAGCGCGGAGAACGGTGATCATCACCAGACCCACGGGGCCGCAGCCCTGTACCAGAACCTTAGAACCGAAGTTCAGCAGTCCGGTCTTCTGGCCTCTCTCGAGTGCGTGGACGCAAACGCAAGCCAGCTCGAGGATCATGCGCTGGTTGAGGTTCAGCTCGTTGACCTGGAAGAAGGTCGCGCCCGAAGCCTCACCGCCGCGGATGAGCATATAGTCGGCAAACCAACCATTGGCACGGTTGCCTTCGTCGGTGCCTCTCTTGTCACCGATCAGGCCGAAAACGCCCTGATTGGCGCAGAGGTTGGTGCGACCGGGGGTCATGCGGCAGTTGTAGCAGTCGCCGCAGGAGATAACCGAGGTGACGATCTTGTCGCCCACACCGATGGGCTTGCCGGCGGTGTCCTTGGTAATGTTCTTACCGCAGTAGACGACCTCACCGGTGCCCTCGTGACCGAGAACCACGGGCATAAGACCGAAGGGATCCATCTTCCACTCGTGTACGTCGGTGCCGCAGATGCCTGCGCCCTCGACCTTGATGAGGATGTCGTCCTCGCCCAGCTCAGGCAGAGGAACCTCCTGGATCTCGATCTTCTTGGGGCCTACCAGCATAGCGACCTTAGCAACCTTGGGCAGAGGACCTGCGGCCTTGGGAGCCGAACCGGTGCCCATGGAAGCGACGACCTGGCGGACAATGGCTTCAATCTGATTAGCGGAAATATCCATTGTTTTTGTTTCCTTTCTGTAGTATATCGGGACGCTGTCCCGAACCCTGCCAAAACTTTCTTGAAAGAAAGTTTTGGATTCAAAGAACTTTAAAATAATTTCTTTTGAAGTTTTTGAAGATTCCAAAGAAACTTTTTCCAAAAAGTTTCTTTGGTGGGGCTTGGGGCAAAGCCCCAAATCAAATAATTCTAAAATGATCGGCCATCACGCAGCGGCGGAGTCTGGTGAAGGACTTAGCCGAGGTGATACCCTCGCCCGTGGGGCCTGCGATGGTGAAGGTGGTGTGACCCTCGCCGCCAAAACCGATGCCCGCATAGGAGGGCGCGTTCTTGACGAAGATGGTGGTCTCCACTTCCTTCGCGAAGCGGGAGAGGTTGTCGATGTTCTTGGAGTGCATGTGAGCGGTGTGACGGTTGCCGTGCTCGGCCTTGCAGGCCAGGGTAATGGCCTCGTCAATGTCCTTGACGCGGACGATACCCAGAATGGGCATCATCAGCTCCTCCTGCACGAAGAGATGCTCGAAGGGAACCTCGGCGATGGCACAGCGGATCTCGGGACCCACGTTGATGCCGATCTTGGCGAGGATGACGCGAGCGTCACGGCCCACGCATTCGCGGTTGACCACGTAGGAGACCTTACCGGTCTTCTCGTTGACCTTCTTGTTCAGCACCACCTCGGCCAGCTTGTCAGCCTGCTCACGGGTGAGGAGGATACAGCCGTTCTTCTGCATACCGGCGATGAGACGGTCAGCCACGTTGTTGAAAACGAAGACTTCCTTTTCGGCGATGCAGGGGAGGTTGTTGTCGAAGGTGCAGCCGTCGATGATGTCCTTGGCGGCCTTCTCGATGTCGGCGGTGTCGTCCACGATGACAGGGGGGTTACCCGCACCTGCACCGATGGCCTTCTTGCCGGAGGCGAGAACGGCTCTGACCACGCCGGGGCCGCCGGTGCAGACCAGCAGGCGAATGGCGGGGTGCTTGTACATCACATCTGCGGTTTCCAGCGTAGGCTTGGCCACAGAAGCGACCAATACCTCGGGACCACCTGCGGCGTGTACGGCGCGGTTGACGAGGTCAACGGCGTAGTTGGAGGTGGCGATAGCGCCGGGGTGAGGATTGAATACCACACCGTTGCCGGCGGCGATCATACCCATGCTGTTGCAGATGACGGTCTCGGAGGGGTTGGTGGAGGGGGTGATAGCGCCCACCACACCGAAGGGAGCACGCTCGGTGAGGGTCAGACCGTAGTCACCGGTCTTGGCCTCGGCCACGATGTCCTCGGTGCCGGGGGTCTTGTCGGCCACCAGCATATGCTTGGCGGTCTTGTGATCCACGCGACCCATCTTGGTCTCAGCAACACCGAGAGCGGCCATGGTGCCTGCTTCGGCGCGGCAGTAGTTACGGATGGAAGTGATGAACTTCTCGCGGTCAGCGACGCTGGTAGCACGGATGGCCTTGTAGCCTGCCTCAGCGGCGGCAATGGCCTCCTCCATGGTGGCGTAAACGCCGGTCAGCTTGCGACCGTTGTACTGGGTGGAGCTCCAGTTTTCAGTAGCGGGAGCAGGGGAACCGGAGCGGATCTCGGAGACGACCTTCGCGACCAGCTCGGCAACCTGCGCTTCAGTCCAGTTGATTGCCATGTCGGTTCTTCCTTTCTGTTAAGTAATGGTTCCGACGGGGAAATTACTTACCCAGAGCGGCCAGAACCTTGCGGGTGATCTCAGCGACGAGATCGTTGTCTGCGTTGCCGTGGTTGCCGCAATCGCACTTGCCTGCATTGTCCTTGCACTTGCACTTGTCGGTACCCTTGTTGGGGCAGGACTTACAACCGGGATGCTTACCGGGCAGACCCATCTTCTTACGCAGCTCCATGAGTCTCTCCAGCTCGTGGCAGGAGATCTCGTCGATGCGGCTGTTGGCGCCTGCACCGATCTGGCGAGCGTACAGGTTGATCTTTGCGTTGAACTCAACCTCTTCCATGGTGAAGCAAGCGCGGAGCAGGGTGTTACCGACGGTCAGAGCACCGTGGTTCTTGAGCAGGAATGCGTCGTGCTTCTGGATGTAGGGCATCAGGGACTCGGGGATCTCCATGGTGGAGGGCATACCGTAGTCACAGGTAGGAACGTTACCGATGGTCAGAATAGCCTCGGGGAGGATGTACTGGTCCAGCTCAACACCTGCAACGGTGAAGGCGGTAGCCACGGGAGGATGCGCGTGAACGACGGCACCTGCATCGGGACGCTCCTGATACACTCTCATGTGCATCTTGATCTCGGAGGAGGGGTTCAGCTTACCGTCCAGCTTGTTGCCGTTGGCATCGATCTTGATGATCATGTCGGGGGTCATGAAGCCCTTGGATACACCGGTGGGGGTGCAGTAGTACTCATTGGGGCCGACCTTTACAGAGATGTTACCGTCGTTTGCGGCAACGAAACCGTGATCGTAGATTCTCTTACCGATGTCAACGATTTCTTTTTTGATTTCAAAGGGAGACTGTGCCATAGTTTTTATTTTCCTTTCAAAAAAATTTACTTGGTTTATATCCGCCTCCCGCCCGTAAGGGCAGGAGGGATGGATCTATAGAATAAGTGGGATCAGAGCGCCTTGGCCAGAGCCTCGGTATCGCAAGCGATCATGAACTCCTCGTCGGTGGGGATGACCAGAACCTTGACCTTGGAGTCGGGCTTGGAGATCTCCAGAATGTCGCCGTGGGGAGCGGTCATATTCTTCTCAGCGTCGAAGTCAACACCGAAGAAGGAGAGATTGCCGGCGATCAGCTCGCGGGTACGGCGATCGTTTTCGCCAACGCCTGCGGTGAAGACCAGCACGTCGAGACCGTTCATCTCGGCGGTGTATGTACCAATGAGCTTGATGGCACCGCGAGCCATGAGCTCCATGGCAAGCTGAGCACGCTCGTTGCCTGCGTCGGCAGCAGCCCAGACCTCGCGGCCGTCGTTGGAAATGCCGGAAACGCCCAGAAGACCGGACTTCTTATTCATGGCATTGTCCATCTCGTCGGGGGTCATACCGGTCTGCTTCATGATGTAGGTCACGAGAGAGGGGTCAATGGCGCCGCAACGGGTACCCATGGGCAGACCGTCCTGGGGGGTAAAGCCCATGGAGGTGTCCACGGCGATGCCGCCGTCGATGGCGGTGACAGAGGAGCCGGAGCCGATGTGGCAGGTGATGATCTTCAGATCCTTGGCGTCCTTACCAAGATACTCGGCAGCCTTGGCGCCGACGTAGCGGTGGGAGGTGCCGTGGAAGCCGTACTTGCGGATGCCGTACTTTTCGTACCACTCGTAGGGCAGGGCATACATATAAGCCTTGGGCTCCAGGGTGGAATAGAAGGACGTGTCGAACACGCCGATGTGGGGCTTATCAGCCAGAACGGCGCGGCAGGCATATACACCCTTGATGGCGGGCGGGCCGTGCAGGGGGTTGATGGGAACGATGGACTCCAGATACTCCATCTCGGCCTCGGTGAGGACCTGGGAGGACTGGAACTTGCCGCCGTGTGCGAAGCGGTGGCCGACGGCACCGATCTCGTCTACGCTCTTGATGACACCCCATTCGGCATCAGTCAACAGCTTCAGAACCAGCTCGATGGCCTCGTTGTGGGTGGGCATGGGGTAGCTCTCTGCATAGGTAGCTTTGCCGGGACGCTTGTGGGTGATGTTACCCGCAGGACCGATCTGCTCGCAGAGACCCTTTGCCAGTACCGTATGCTCATCCATATCAAACAGCTGATATTTCAGGGAAGAGCTTCCGGCGTTGACGACCAGAATTTTCATGTGAAATGTTCTCCTTCGATTGAATTTTTCATAGAAGACAAATCTATTCACCCTGTATTATATCAAAATGACGAAAATTTTTCAATAGTTTCAAGAAAAAAATTTGTTTGCAAACCTTACAAAGTTTTTTGGCAGGGGTTTCCCCTTTTTTTATCATGTCGGCCGACTGATAAAAATTTATCAAATGAAACTGACAAAAAAATAACAAAATCCTTGTCGAAGCTGGGAAAAAGAGATAAAATGCTACATATTATATATTCATTAAAATCCGATTTCGGGTTGCCGATGGAAATTTCTTCCTTCTCAAGAGGAAATCGCGGCAAAAAAGATGTGTTTTTTTGTTCGTAACGCATTTTGTGCATTTTGACGAATGACATTTCGGCTGTTTCAAAAAGCAATCGATGTTTCTAAAAAAATATGCTATAATTTTTACAAGAAGCGTGATGAAGAACAAGCTTTTTCTGTCTGTTAGGGTGAAGGACACAAAAAGCAGTATCAAACATGATAGGAAGTCTGTATGGAGGATCGACAAATCGTAATGTTGTTCTGGGCGCGCTCTGAGGAAGCTATTGCCGAAACTCAGAAAAAATACGGACGTTACTGCCAATATATCGCCTACCGTATCCTGAAAAACGATGCCGATGCCGAAGAGGTGGTAAGCGATACATATCTCAGGCTGTGGAACAGTATTCCGCCACACCGTCCGGATCCCTTAAAGCCTTACGTTGGGACAGTATGCCGCCGACTGGCACTCAACGAATACGAGCGACAAAACGCCCAAAAGCGCGGAGGGGAGCTGCCCGCAGTGCTGGAAGAACTTTCGGATTGTGTTGCCGACGGAGACAGCGCGTCCGATATGGGAGAGAGCGTTGCTCTGGCGGATGCATTGAATCGTTTTTTGAAGGCACTGCCGAGCGAGACCAGAAATATCTTTGTCCGCCGCTATTGGTATACGGCATCGGTGGCTGAGATCTCTGAGAGTTTTCACATGAAGGAGAGTACGGTCGCTATGCTTCTGCTCCGTACCCGGCGCAAACTGAAAAAACATTTGGAAAAGGAGGGATTTACACTATGACAGGCAAAGATCTTTATATCGCTATGCAAGGCATTGACCCGCAGTTTATCCTCGATGCCGCGCCCGATGCCACGGGCGCAAGACCACGCGCTTCCAAAAGTATTTTCTTGCGGCGTGCCGTGATCGCGGTTTGTGCTTGTCTGCTTTTGGGTATTCTGCTGATATTACCATGGCGTATGCGAGGTGGAAACGTCCCCGCGCTTCCCGCGGAGGATACGGAAAACACGCCGCCATCCCAAACGTTCTCCGATGAAACCGAGTGGACAACGCAGCAGCCTCCTTCGCCCCCCCTGTATGGTGCGGACTCCCCCGAAAAGCTGACGGGCCCCTCCTTGGTCTTTATCGTGGGCAATTCTGCGTCAACGGATATGGGGACTTCATCCGCGCCTCCCCAGTTTGAATTCAACTGCTTATGCTATCTGGTCCGGGCCAAAGCGGTAGAGGTTTTGCCTGATACGTATCAGGTATTGAGCGCATTGCGCGCTACCTCCGATGTCAAGCCCACCAACTACCGTCTTGTCCGAATGAAGACGTTGGAGTCGATCCGCGCAAAGGATATGCCAGAGGAGTTTTTCTATTTGATGCGGGAATCTCTCGTCAGTGATCTGACGGTATACGATTCTTTGATTATCTCCATGAGTCAGATCTGGACAGAAAATTTCATTCTCCGCAATGTCGATGAGCAGGTCATGGAGGCACTCCCCCTGACGGTATTCGGTGACCCGGAGGATCAACCCGAGCTTGGTAACATGATCGCCTTTACCGAGGGGATATTTGACGAGAGTCTGTGGCAAAATCCGGGGTGGCGGTTTGGCTATCAGTTCGCGGATCGTTACATCGAGGAACCGAGTAAATACTATGTCGCTTACCGCGGATGTACCGAAAGCTATACCGTGGGACGCATTGAAGAGGATCTGCAGGCTTGGCGGGAATTGGAGGAAAGCAGAGGAGAAACATGGAGTTCGGATGGCCCCCGTGTCAGAGATCTGGATGTGAAAACCCAAGCGGCCAAAGAAGTCTTGGCCTATGTGCGCCCCTTCGAAAACGGCGTGTTTGCACAATGGATGTATGGTTCCACCGTGTATTTCAGACGCTATATCAACGGATGTGAGACGGAGGAAATGATCACCGTGAATCTCAACACCGAGGAAGTGACTTACTCGGAGGTGCGATACGAAAAAGAGGATTTAAAGGGTATAGGAGACGTGGCGGCGCAGATAGCTGATATGGCTGAAGCTTATACGGCAGAAACGCCTATGCCTCCGCATACCGACCCCGAGGGGAAAGACCTGCGCTGCTTGAATCTTTTCGGCTGGTATGCCAAGGTGAACGGAAAGATCTACGGGGTCATCAAGACCACGTGGACCTACTTGGAAGAATATGACAGGTCAGGTTATCCGTGGTACAATATACATTATGATGACCGCTATCTTTTGTACGACCCTGAAGAGAATGCGTGGTCAGATGTCTCACGGGACGATCTGAAAGCGCTTTTGGGGCTGCGAAACGTATACAACGGCGAATACGGTGTGGGTGAGCAATTACCTATGGAATAATATTATATGGAGAAGTCCTTGCTGCGGTAAGGACTTCTCTTGTTTGAGAGACACTGAGAAGAAATATTTCGAATTTTCCGGACAAGTCATTGACGATTTTTTCAAAATATGTTATACTGACATCAGACCATATTGCGGAAGGTGTTTACTATGAAACCCATCAAACTTCTAATTTTCGACCTTGACGGCACCCTTGCCGACACCATTGATGGCATCACAGAGGGCCTGAACCGCGTGATGGCCGCAGAGGGATATCCACTCCATACCCGAGAAAGCGTGCTGGGTTTTGTCAACTATGGCGTGCGGCAGTACATTGAGGAGGCTGTTCCCGCCGAGGTGCGCGGCGATTACGATACCGTCACCCGCCTCATGGGAGAGTACAACAAGCATTACGCCGATACCTATACCATGACGGCAGCTTTCGAGGGAATCACCGACCTGCTCGACAGCCTCAAGGACAGATGCCTTTTGGCCATGAACTCCAACAAGCAGGACAAGTTTGTTAAAGTGCTGGGCAAGCAGCTTTTCCCCGAAGGCCTGTTCATCGCCGCCGAGGGATTTCGGGATGACCGTCCCGCCAAGCCCGATCCCGGCATGGCCTATGCCATCATGGAGATCGCGTCCCAAAAGCTGGGGGAGACTCTGACCCCCGATCAATGCGTCTACATCGGGGATAGCGACATTGATTTCTATACCGCGCAAAACGCCGGGATGCGCTGTGTCAGCGTGTCCTGGGGCTACCGTCCGTATAAATTCCTCCGCGCGCTCGGGGATCAGCCTGTGGCGCGGACGCAGGAAGAGCTTGTCGCCATTTTGAAAGATATGGGTATTTGACCATCAAAATACACGCATATAAAGAAAGGAGCCAGATCCTATGCAGATCCGTACAAAAATCATTTCTTCTCTTGAAAAGGTATTTCTCGACAGCCGTATGGAGGATTTCAAGTCGCTTTCCTTCATCCGCATGATGAAAAATCAGCGCCTGTCGGTTCAATTGGTGCATACCATCGAGGGTGACGACGCGCCTCTGCGCATCATGCCCCAGATCAAGCTGAGCGGCGCTTTGGCCGAGTGTGCCCGTATGCGCACCGTAGAGGTAGTGCCCGTGGCCATGCCCGTCAGCGTCTATGACGATAACTATCTCCGCGTAACCCCCGGGCTGTATCCCGATTGGCTCCAGCCCCTCCACTACGGCGCAGGTATCTCTGTCATGAAGGATCAGCTCCGTGCCGTTTGGGTGGAATTTATGCCCGAGGGCAACCTGCCCGCGGGTACATATGAGACCGAGATTTCTTTTGTGGATCACACGGGTGCGGCCATCGCTTCCGAAAAGATCACCGTAGAGATTTTGAACGCCGAGCTTCCCGAGCAGGAAATGCTCCTCACCCAATGGTTCCACTGTGACTGCCTGGCCAATTACTACCATTGCGAGGCTTGGTCGGAGCGCCATTGGGAGATCGTGGAGAATTTTGCGCGTACCGCCAAGGAGAACGGCATCAATCTGCTCCTGACCCCCATCTTTACCCCTCCGCTGGATACCCGCATCGGCGGTGAGCGCACGACCAACCAGCTGATCGACGTGACGCTAACAAACGGCGAATATACCTTCGGCTTTGACAAGCTGGATCGCTGGGTCGATATGTGCGACCGCGTGGGCATCAAGTATTTTGAGATCTCTCACCTGTTCACCCAATGGGGCGCGGCGCACGCTCCCAAGGTCATGGCTACGGTTGACGGCGAATACAAGCGCATCTTCGGTTGGGACACCGAGGCCGCGGGCGAGGAATACACCAAGTTCCTCCGCACCTTCCTGCCCCAGTTCCTCGACCACATGAAACAGCGCGGCGACGATCAGCGTTGCTACTTCCACATCTCCGACGAACCCAACGGGGAGCAGATGGCGCAGTACAAGGCCTCCAAGGCCGTGGTGGCTGACCTCCTCGCAGGCTACACCATCATGGATGCCCTGTCCGAGTACGAATTCTATAAGGAAGGTGTGGTCAGCACTCCCATTCCCTCCAATAACAGCATTAAGCCCTTCATTGAAAACAACGTGCCCGGGCTTTGGACGTACTATTGCTGCGGCCAGTGCATCGACGTGTCCAACCGCCTGATTGCCATGCCCGCATGGAGAAACCGCTCCATCGGTATGCAGCTTTATAAGTACGACATCGCAGGATTTTTGCAGTGGGGCTACAATTTCTATAACAATATGCACTCGGTGAACACCGTCAATCCCTACGCCGACGTCAGCGGCGAATACTGGGTACCTGCGGGCGATCCCTTCTCGGTCTATCCCGCCGAGGACGGCACCGCCTATGAGTCCACCCGTATCATCGTGTTCCACGAGGCCTTGGAGGATATGCGCGCCATGAAGCTCTGCGAGTCCTTCTACGGCAAGGAGCGCGTGGTGGCCGAAATGGAGGCTGTGTTCGGTGAGATCCGCTTTGACCGTTGCGCCAAATCCGGCGAGATGATGCTGGCCGTGAGAGCCAGAATTGACGAGCTGATCGCTTTGGCGTTGGCAGAAGGAAAGTAAGGACGAAAATGTGGGGAAAACTTTTTGAAAAAAGTTTCCCCCACACCCCTTTCCAAAACTTTTATCGGCAGGACAAAGACCGACCGAAAAAATTGTTCCGGGATTGCGTCATGTCCAGTATGCGGATGAAGAAACCCCCGACGGAATTTTATCTTCCGTCGGGGGTTGTTTTAGTTTTCGGCCTTACCCTTGCCCGAGTAGTCGGGGGTGACGCCGATCACGGTCATGGGAATCTCTTGGTCTGTGAAATACAGCTTTGCCAGTTGTCCGTTGTCGCAGATCCAGGTATCGTCCACGGCGACCTGACACCACCGCTCGTAGGTGTTGTTGTATCGGATGGTCATGAGGTTGGGACAAAGGGTAAAGGCCTTAAAGCCGATGCTTTGGAGATCGGCGGGGAGGTCGATCTCGGTGAGCCCCCGATTCCACGCGAAGGCATAATCTCCGATATCCGTGATATGCGAGGGAATGGCGCTGTTGGCACAGCCGAGGATCAGGGTGTGCGTTGTTGTCACGGCGCCGTCTTTTACTTGGATCTCTCCCTGTATCAGGCAGCCTTCAAGCACGTAATAGCAGGAATACGTGCCGTCAGCATCGGGATTGATCTCTATTTTGGGCATGGCGGAAACATCTCCCGTGATGGTTGTGAGGTCGGGATTGTTCCAGAAGGCCAGCTCTCCGATGCTTTCCACCGAGGCGGGAATGTGGATGCTTGTCAGGCCTGCACCGGAAAAGGCATAGGGCGCGATGGCGGTGACACCGTCGGGGATCTTTGCGTTCTTGCTGCCCAGTATCACGGTGTTGCTGTCTTTGCGGATGAGGCAGTTGCCTTCGGCGTAATAAGCGGGATTGTCTTCGGCTACGGAAAGAACAATGGCCATATAACCGTCATTCACAAAGAATCGTTCTTCGATCTGCTCCACCGAAGTGGGGATGTGGATAATTACGGGGTAACCATAAGGTATCCTGTTTGAAATATCTATTCCGTCTTCTTCGAGCGCTTCATCGCTGATTTTAAAAAATTCATGATGCAGGGCATTGGTGGCTATCACCTTGACCGAATTCGGAATGACGAACTCGGGGAAAGGAATGTATGAGCTTGATTGCATGATGCGGTCGAAATCAACTTCAAAATGAGGATGGGCATATACCAACCGCTCACGTTCTTTCTCGATCAGACAATTTTCCTCTGACCGATACACGGGATTTTCTTCATCTACAGTCAAGCTTTCCAGCGCAGTCATCTCGTGAAGCGTGTCGATGTGAATATCGGTCACGGTCGCGGGGATATGGATGCCTTTGACCTGGAACAGATGCACGCCGTTGGGCACGGCCAACGAGGATGTCATGGTCATGTCGCGCAGAGAAACCACACGATCCTCGTTCACGGCGGTCTCGGGAATGGTCAGCACCATATCCTCGGGCAGGGCGGCGATGCCCACGAGCGAGCAGGTGCCGTCACCGTGGCTGACATAGTAGAGGTCGTTGTGGCGGAGGATCTCCTCGGGGAGAAGGTCGGTCTCGGGCTCTTGGGGCGTGGTTGCAATCTCATCGGTTGCCGACGGGGCGGTGCTGTTGCCGATCGACCCACCCAGGGGAGGGACAGGATCTCCGACGGCTTGCCCCGCCATGAAAATCCCCACCACCGTCCCAAGGGCGACGATGGCACAAACAGCCGCAACCACGGTGGGCTTTTCAAAAAACGCGGCGACGGCGCGGCGGCGCTTGGGGCGAGGGGCTGTGATGATGGCATCATCAGGGAGTATGGCATCGGCTACCGCTTCATCCGTGGCAGCACCGATGGCTTTCAAAAGAGTATAGCCTTGCAGGTCTTTCATGGATCATAACCCTCCTTTATCAGGTAGTCCCGCAGCTTTTCGCGGATGCGCATGAGGCGCAAGGAGACGGCATTTTGCGTCATGCCGTAAGCCTTGGCTAAGGCTGACACGGGATAGAGGTGAAAATACCGCCCCAAAAACAGCCGCCTGTCCAGCTCTCCGAGGGCTTGGATGTATCGATTCAAAAGCTCGCTGAGCATAGGGTCGGGCTCGTCTTCGGCGGGCAAGACCTCGGAAAGCTCTTGAAGCGCTACCGTCATGCGCCTGTCCCGCATTTCCTGATGCATAACGCGCCAACGGCTGATGGCTAAGTTTCTCGTGATGCGGCAGAGAAACGCCACTAATTTTTTCGGTCTGTGGGGCGGGATGCTTTGCCACGTTCTCAGCCATGTGTCGTTCACACATTCTTCGGCGTCGGCGTGATTGCCGAGAATCCGCATGGCGGTGTGCATACAGGTCTGCCCGTACTTGGCTTCGGTCACCTTGATGGCCTGCTCGTCCCGAGCAAAATACAGTTCAATAATGTCGCTGTCATCGGGATGTCTCATGGTCGTCTCCTTTCTTTTGATGTCAAAGGTACCTTCATCTATCATGACGCATCGGAGGGGTACAATCTTTCATGAGTTTTGATTTTTTTATTATATCACGAAAGCCTTGCAGCGTCAACAGGCAGAAAAACGGGCAGACTCAACGACGTGAGCCTGCCCGGGTTTTATTTGCTTTCAGTTGTTTGTGGCTCCCACGCCACGATCTCGGTACCGTCGGCGCAGTAAACGGTGACGGTTTTCTCACAAGAGGTGAAATCGAAAAATTGGCTGTGGTGCGCCCATTGTTCGGCGGTGCCGCCATAGTGGATTTCCGAGAGCGGACCGTGACATGATACCGTGATTTCATGCGCCTGCGCCTCGCCGATCAAGCCGTCTTTTCGAACCAAAATGTCCGCCGGCAACGTGATGGAGGTACAGTAGTAAACGCTAAGATCACCGCCTCGACTGATGACCAGGCGATCGGCATCGATCACCAGCTCCGTACCATCGAAAATGAATGAGTCATTCAGAATCACCGATTTCTCGCTTCGAAGGACCAGATGTGTGTTGCCAAATCCGTCGAAGGCAGCAAGATGAACGGTCAGATCATTTTTAAGCGCATCGATGGTCAATGTTTTGGGGGTTTCGCCGTCGTAGTCGAGAAGGTTTACTCCCCAAACTTCCACGGAGGATACGCCTTCAATGCGATCCGGAGGGTTTCGGGTGAGAACCAACGCTTGATCGCGGTAGACCCATGCGTTTGAACCGTTCAAGCTCAATGACAGAGACAGACCTGGCGACATCACAGGATCGCAGCGATAGAGGCAGTTATCCTTGGCATAGTACACAGGCGGTGCTTCAGAAAAAAACGGCACGGTGACGAACCCGGAGGGCGGGCCTTCAAGCGTAGAGGTGATGGTCGTCAGCTTGGATTTGTAACCGAAAAAGACATCAAAATCGGTAAGTGTAGAAGGAATATGCAGATTGTGAACCGTCCACGAAAAGGTGAAGATCCCCGATTTTGCGGCCACGACGCCTTCGGGGATGCTACAGTTGACTGCGCCAAGCACCGCTGTTTGTGTACTTCGCTCAACGAGACACCCTCCCTCGGCATAATACACGGGATTGTCGGGATGAACCGAAATCTCCGACAGAGGACAAACGGAATCCTTATGTCCAACGTGATCGATCCGCGTCAAAGATGCAGGCAGATACATAGGAACAGGCGTATCCGGGTCAGCCTTATCCCCGCGAAAAGCGTTTTCAGCAATATGCACCACACCTTCGGGGAAAATATATGCGTTGTGGCAAGCATAGATGAGAGACCGGCTCTCCCTTAATATCAGGCAGTTGTTTTCAGCGTAATATACGGGGTTATCCGCATCTACCGTCAGCTCTTTGAGCGGTGCCCCCCATAAGCCCTCGAGATGGATGGTCGTCACCGTATGGGGCAAATGGAGAGAGGTGAGTCCCTCCATGGGGATCGGCACGATCCCATCCCACGAGGATACGGTCATATACATCCATCCCGAGCCGAAAAAATCTGTCACGATATCTCCCTCCGGAGACGTGGCCGGCACAACGAGCTTGCCGTTTTCGGGGGCGCTTTTTACCCCCGCCGAACAAGTCCCATCTCTGTTGGATTTGAATTCTAAATATGCCAACATCTCCTCGGGGCTGATCGTTTCCGCATCGGAGTCGGCGGTCGCAGGCGGCATTTGATTGGCATGGAATCCTGCCGCAATGATTCCTGCCACCGTGCCGAATGCCACGATCGCGCAGATGGCCGCCACCACGGCGGGCTTTTCAAAAAACGAGGCGATGGCGTGGCGGCGCTTGGGCGGGATTGCGATGGGTTCTTCGGGGAGGGCGGATTCGTCGATGTACGCATCGTCCACGTCTCCCAAACGGGCAAATAATTGCTGTTTGTTTAGCTTCATGGCGTGATACCCCTTTCTTCAAGATAGGTGCGCAGTCGCTCCCGTGTACGCATGAGACGGAGAGAGACAGCGTTGGGGGTCATACCGTAGGCCTCGGCCAGCCGCCGCACCGGATATGCGTGCCAGTACCGTCCCATGAAAAGACGGCGGTCAAGCGAGGGAAGGGCGGCAAGGAATTCATTCAACAGCCCGGGCAGCTCGTCAGCGTGGCTTTCATCCGCCGCGAGACACTCCGCAAGCTCGTCCAGCGCTACGTCAAAGGAACGGTTCTGCCTTGCGTGATAGGCGTTGATGGCCAGATTCCGCGTGATGCGGCATAGATAGGCGGAGAGCGAGCGAGGACGGTTGGGAGGGATGCTTTGCCATGCTTTCAGCCATGTGTCATTGACACATTCCTCTGCGTCGGCGGAATTGCAGAGGATGCGCATGGCCACCGCAAAGCATTTGCTGCCGTGACTTTGCGCGGCGGCTTGGATGGCCTCCTCGTCACGGGTAAAAAACAGGTCGATGATGGCTTTGTCGCGGTCGCTTTGATCCATGGTGTCCTCCTTTCCGTTTTCGCTTGGGTGTACGGTATGCTCTCACCTATGTAGACAGCTTGGAGAGGGGAAATCTTTCAAAAAATGAAAAATATTTTCAGAAATCTTTATTGACGCAGTACAGATTGATGTCCCAAGCGGGAATTCCCGCCATACGCCGCAGATAAAAGCGGTAATCGGGACAGAGCTTATGAATGAGCAGAGGCAATTCAAACAGATCCTCGCTTCTGTGGTAAAGCGAGACCAGAAGCGCAGGGGTACATTGACGAATGACCTCGGACGAGCCGCGCAAGGCGGCGGCCTCTGAGCCCTCTACGTCGTATTTGATATAGTCGAGCGGCGTGTCCTCCCCCAGCGCTTCACGGCGAATTTCATCCAACGGTCGGACGGTGACCGACACTGTTTTCCCGAAATACTGCTCGGATGTGGCGAACATATGCGGTGTACCGTCGGGGGTAAAGGCAGGCGTGTCACAAAGGGTGGCGTTGCGGTTGCCGCTGGCATGAAAATGCAGGGTACCCGACGCATCGTATGCACCCGCCTGCACCGCGTGAACCGTTAAATTGCTCCCTTGCCCGTCAAGCCCTGCCGCCCATTCGCTGAGCTTTTTGAAATTCCTTCGGTCGGGCTCCATGGCAATCGCTTGGGAGAGCAAAGGCGCATAGGTCATCAGCTCGCGGAGGCTGTCTCCGTTGTACGCGCCCAGATCCGCGGCGGTACGGAAGTCTTCGGCGTGGAGAATGTGGCGGTACGCGTCCTCGGCGCTTGACTCGGTGGCGCGGAGGATGTCCATGCGTCCCGACAGCTTATAGTCGATGATGCCGTCAAAGACTTTTCGGGATGCATCGTCCGAGAGAAGTGCGCGGGCGGCCGCAAAATCCGCTTTGTGTGCTTCGTAAAATGCGCTGTCAAACAGGGTGTCGCCGCACACGGGCACGTCGGGGGCATACAGCTCACAGACGGATGCCACACGCGCGATCAGCTCCAGCACGTCGGGGCGGGAGGAGGCAAAGGACAAAAGAACGATCATGCCGTCGCCATAATTCTCTCTTGCTTCGGAGAAGGACAGCACGCGCCGTCCGTGAAAGCTGTGCCCCCGCACAAATCCGTCGCTGGCGAAGCAATCACGGACGGAGATGCCGAATTTTTCGCAGACGGCAAGGATCTTGTCCGCGCCGTTGCCCATGCCGTAGAGCAGGATGGGACGGTCGCTGTCGGATGCGGCCTTGAGATAGTGCCACAGGTCGGGTAACTCAGGTGTCGGGAAGAAGGACATAAGAAAAACCTCCTTGTATCTTGACAATTGTGTCAAACAGGTGTAAAATAGAGGTGACCAAAGAAAAAAACATCCGAAAGGAAACTGAAATATGGATTGCTTATTCTGTAAAATCATCGCAGGGGATATCCCCTCCGCCAAGGTGTATGAGGACGACAAGGTGTACGCCTTCCGTGACATCAACCCCATGGCACCCGTCCACGTGCTCATCGTTCCCAAGTGTCATCTGGCCTCTGCCGACGAGGTGAGCGCCGACAACAGCGCCTACGTTGCCCGCATTTTTGAGGTCATCCCCGAAATCGCTAAGGCAGAAGGGCTCGCGAACGGCTACCGCGTGATCACCAACTGCGGCGAGCACGGCTGTCAGTCTGTCAAGCACCTGCATTTCCACCTGCTGGGCGGCAAGCAGTTGTCGGAAGAAATGGATTAAGTTGGAAGAGAAGGTAAATTGTTGTTTATGGGCTTATGACCAACTTAGCCGTAGGGGAGGCCCTATGTGGCCTCCCGTCAAAAAGATCGTTGATCCAAAAGGGTTTTGTCGATCTTGGGACGGCGGGCGACCACACAGGGTCGCCCCTACGGCATAAAATGACTAACCGCTAAAAATAATTTGCGAGGGTTATTGTCGTTCTGTAGGGGCGGATTCCATATCCGCCCGAAAACTTCCTAAAGATCTAAAT
>JAGASP010000069.1 GCA_017621695.1 Clostridia bacterium | reverse complement strand
TTGCCGCAGTGCGGCGGCCAATATCGCGTGACACTCTCCGAGGCGAGGGTGAATCACCCGACAAGATGTTGATCGCATAAATTGTTGTTTATGGGCTTATGACCAACTTAGCCGTAGGGGAGGCCCTATGTGGCCTCCCGCCAAAAAGATTGTTGATCCAAAAGGGTTTTGCCGATCTTGGGACGGCGGGCGACCACACAGGGTCGCCCCTACGGGTTTTCGTTAATCCTCCCGTAAACAACAATTTACCGTTGCACTTCCCATCGGGTGATGCGCCTCCCATACGGAGAGTATCACGCGATATTGGCCGGCGGCACTGCCGCCTAAACAACAATTTACCGTTGTACCGCCCATCGGGTGATGCGCCTCCCATACGGAGAGTGTCACGCGATATTGGCCGCCGCACTGCGGCAAACAACAATTTACACGATTACGTCGGCTCCTTCAACTCTCTCAGCACCTCATACACTCCACGCACGGGTATGATCTTCATGCCGTCAATTTTGAGGGGACGCTTTTCGGTGTTTCTGTAGGGTACGATGGCGCGGGTAAAGCCGAGACGCGCCGCTTCACGCACGCGTTGCTCGAGATTGGAAACCGCACGGATCTCTCCCGCGAGTCCCAATTCGCCAATGACCAAAAGATCATCGGGCACGATGCGGTCGGTGAGGGAAGAGATCATAGCGGCAGCGATCGCAAGGTCAGCCGCAGGCTCTCCGATGGAAAGACCGCCGACAACGTTGAGATATACGTCGTTTTGATAAAATTTCAGCCCCAACCGCTTCTCCAAAACCGCTAAGATCAGATAAATGCGGTTGTAATCCACACCGTTGGAGGTGCGTCGTGGAGACGGAAATACCGTCGGGGTGACCAATGCCTGTACCTCTGCGATCAGAGGCCGTGTGCCCTCCATGGAACATAGCGCACAGTTGCCCGATACGTTTTTGGGTCGTCCTGAGAGCAGCATTTCCGAAGGATTGGCGATCTCGTCCAAGCCTCGATCCGTCATTTCAAACACACCGATCTCGTTGGTGGAACCGTAACGGTTCTTAACGGCGCGGATGATGCGGTAAGCCTGCTGGCGCTCGCCTTCAAAGTATAAAACGGCATCTACCATGTGCTCCAGCACCTTGGGGCCCGCAATCCCGCCCTCTTTGTTGACGTGTCCCACGAGCAGCATGGAAATGTTTTCGGCCTTTGCCTTGCTGATGAAGGCCAAAGCGCATTCCCGCACCTGCGTAATGCTGCCGGGGGCAGAGTTGATCCTGTCAGAATATATGGTTTGAATCGAGTCCAGAATCATCACGTCAGGCTTGATCTCTTCCGCCTCGGCAAAGATCTTTTCAAGACTTGTTTCGGTCAGAATATATAGGTGCTCACCCGTCACGCCCAATCGCTCGGCGCGGAGCTTGAGTTGGCCGCCCGATTCCTCGCCGGATACGTATAAAACCTTGCGATCCTGTCCCAAGGCATCAGAGATTTGCATGAGCAAGGTGGATTTACCGATACCCGGCTCACCCGACAGAAGCACCACCGAACCCAGAACCAATCCGCCGCCCAATACGCGGTCAAGCTCTCCAAGCCCGCTTTCTGAACGCATATAGGTGGGTGTAGTCAGCTGTCGGTAGGGGGTCGCTCTGTTGTCCGCAAGTGAACTTCCCAAGGAAGGCCGACGCGCGGGGGATTTTTCGGGCTCCGCCTGCAGGATCTCCTCCTCCATGGTGTTCCATTTGCCGCAATGGGGGCACTTACCCATCCATTTGGGACTTTGCGCACCGCATTCGGTGCAAACATATATGCTTTTCGGTGCTTTCATAGCTTATCCTTTCAGAATCAAAGATAACAATGTGCGCGGCGTATCCACCAGAACACTTGCCCCGTGAGCCACAAGAAAATCTCTGTCACGGAATCCCCATGTGACAGATACGCAATCTACCCCCGCCGCGTTCGCGGTGAGAATATCGGTGTCCGCATCACCGACGTACAGAGTTTCCGTCGGAGATACGCCCAATTCCTTCATGGCCATCCACAGGGTATCGGGGGCGGGCTTTTTGCGGATGCCTTCGGCTTCCCTCTCTCCCACGGCCACATCGATCAGATCATGAAAATAGTGCGCAGAAAGCGCTTTGACCGCCGCGTCAAACTTGTTGGAAACGATCCCCGTCAAGATCCCGTGCTCCTTCAGCTCGGACAAAAGGGGTAGGATGTCGGGATAAGGCGAGGTCATATCCTCGCAGTGCTCCGCATAATAGATTTTAAAATCCGACAGCACAGCGGCGGTGATATCCTTAGGTGTGCCTGCAGGTACGGCACGCTCGATCAGCTTGGCTACGCCGTTTCCGATGAAGCGCTGCACCTCGTCTTGCGTGCGTGCGGGAAGGCTGTGTAACAAAAGGCTGTGATTGACGGCGGCGGCCAAATCGCAGAGCGTATTCAAAAGCGTTCCGTCCAGATCAAATATGATACAACGATACATTTCGGCCTCCTTCGGTGTTTTTTACATTATAGCATATTTCTTTTGCTTTCGCAAGCGTTCAAGAAAAATAAAAACGATTTTTTGCCATCAAAACTGCTTGCATTTTTTCTGAAACTGTGATATAATACCCTCGTGATTTTTTCATCCGAAAGGAGTTACCCTATATGAATATTGCGATCTACGGCTACGGTAATCTCGGCCGCGGTGTGGAGTGCGCAGTCACCGCCGCTCCCGACATGACCCTGACGGGGATTTTTACCCGCCGCGACCCTCATACCGTGCATCCTCATACCAACGTTCCTGTCTACCACGCAGACGAGCTGCTTGCCCATAAGGAAGAGATCGACGTTCTCATCCTCTGCGGCGGCAGCGCTACCGATCTCCCCGAAATGACACCCCAACTGGCAAAGGAATTCAACGTGCTGGACAGCTTTGACACCCACGCCGATATCCCGAAGCATTTTGACCGTGTCCACGCCGCCGCGCGCGCGACGGGACATATCGCCCTCATTTCGGCAGGCTGGGATCCCGGTATGTTCTCCATCAACCGCCTGTATGCCTCTGCCATCCTCCCGAACGGGCAGGATTATACCTTCTGGGGACGCGGTGTCAGCCAAGGGCATTCGGATGCCATCCGCCGCATTGAAGGCGTTCTGGATGCAAGACAGTATACCGTCCCCGTTCCCGAGGCGCTGGATGCCGTGAGAGCAGGGAAGAAGCCTGTGCTGTCTACCCGTGAAAAGCATACCCGCGAATGCTTCGTGGTGGCCGCAGAGGGTGCTGATCTTGCCCGTATTGAGCGAGAGATCAAGACCATGCCCAAGTATTTTGCCGACTACGACACCACCGTTACCTTCATCACCATGGAGGAATTAAAGCGCGACCACATGGGCATCCCCCACGGCGGTTCTGTCATTCGCACGGGAGAGACAGGCTGGGATCACGAGAACAAGCACGTCATCGAATATAAGCTGACGCTGGACTCCAATCCCGAATTCACCTCCTCGGTGCTTGCGGCCTATGCCCGTGCCATCCATAAGATGCACACCCGCGGCCTGACAGGTTGCTATACCGTGTTTGACGTGGCTCCCGCCGATCTGTCTCCCTTGACGGCTGAGGAACTGAGAGCGCATCTCTTATAATGACAAAGCAAAGCCCTGCGGTTTTCCGCAGGGCTTTTGTGTATCAGTCTTCTCTGTCAAAATGTCTCTTATACTGGCTGAGCTGTGCATCTTCCTTGGCCTTGAGCTTTTCCATCGTTGCCATTTTTTCGATGATGAGCTTGACAAATCCCTCCAAGGTCGAGCCCTCCGAGTAATCCGCCACGCAAACAAAATTGATGCGCGCATCGTCTACCAAAGGCTTGACGTGCTGGCTGTTTCCGGGAGGGTATACCGCGATGGACTTGCCGCCGCGCTCTTTGACCAGCTTCATGCAGGGAATGTCGGTGAGTCCGTCGCCGATGTAGATCATGTTGTGGTACGCGATGCGTCGAAGAGATTCATCCTGTACGCGGTTGAGATTGTAGTCGTCGGTCACGTCCAGCGTGCCCTTGGAAATGCGGTAGATGTACTGGGTCTTGAGGGTGTAGTTGATCGCCAGCGCAGGCCACAGAGCCTCACCGTTCTCGTCGTACATATATTTGCAGGCGTAGATGCGCTTGAAATACTTGGCGATCGGCGTACCCTGAATGATCTCGTAGGTGCCTGAGGAAATGATGTAGTGCTCGATCTTGACTCCCAACGATTCTCCAAACGCATTGATGCGGTCGAACCACGAAAGCACGCCCTTGTAAAGCACCACGTTTTCTCCGCACTTTTTGAGATATTCCTCGGTGAGCGGAATGCCCTTTTCCTTGCATTTTCGGATCATCACGAACATATAAGCGAGGATCTTTTCTACCTCGTGCGTTTTGGTGATGTTCGCCGCTTCACCCCAGAAATCCTCGGAATTCATGCCGAGATTCTTGATGAAATCGTATTCCTGCATATCCGTAGTGCAGAGGGTCTTGTCAAAATCATATAAAATACCAATGGTGGTTTTGGACATGAAAGATACCTCCTGTCGTTTTCTGCTTTTATTGTACCATAAAAATTTTAAAAAATCAATATCATGGCAAAGAAAACTTGACAGGAACAAATATTTTTGCTATAATAAAACTGGAGGATTATCTATATAATTCATAAAATCGATGCCAAATTTGGATATAGTGCAAACACAAGGAGGTGTTTCCCGTGGGCTGTTCTATCATGTAACCGTTTGACACTTCAAGAATGACCTTGAATTTTATATTGCTAACTATTTTTCGATATGAAAGGAAAGATGATTCGTGAAAAAGAATCGAATGATTCATAAAATAACAGTCCTTTTATGTATATAAATATAAAAATGAAAATATTGGTTTTAGGATAATATGTGATTACCATTTTTGGTTCCAGACCTATACTGGCCAATGGGCAGATAAACACGGAATTGCCGGTATACCTGAGTTATTAGATTATGGTATTACCCCCTATACTCAAGGAACTAGTGGTTGGGCCGTATATGGTGAGGTGGATTTTTATGATGAGCTTCCCAAAATCTATGTGATTACAATACCATAAAAGGAGAAATATAGATGGAAGTAAAGAAAAAAATATTAACAGTTTTGTTATTGACATCCCTTACCTTTTGTTTGGTGACGCTGTGTTCTGCAGATTCGTTTTTAGATACCAACCGAGTAGAAACAAAAGAAAATACGCATATAGTTGATAACAAAATCGGAATACACAAGCAATTGTATCCTTCACAAATCAAAGTAGGGGATTCATATCAATCTTTTGCTCATTTAGCATTAGATAAGACTACCATAGAGGGAGCTGTTTTGTTAGATAAAAATTCAAAGACCGGCGAAGAAACCTATGTTTATGTTCCATACGGATACTTTGGTTTTGACCCCAGAAATGTTGATTTGAGTTCGGTTATTCCGGAATTTAAAGATAAACCAACGAGGCTATGTCAGGTCGAAGCGCCGGAAGGGTCATATTTTATGCTTATGAATTCCCCTTTGGTTTTTGGCGAAAATAATAGTTCTTCAAAAGAAGAATGCTCTGTATTGAGTGTAATGTTTATTCCACGCCCGAATCGCCAATTTACCGATAGCGTGGCTGATTTTCCTCTTTCAGAAGTTGTAATCGGTGATTCCTTTGAAAAGCTCTTGCTGTTTAATCCCATACCCATAAAGTCGGAGTGTAGCGAAAAAAACAGCATACAGTATAAGATGTTCGTAGAAAACGGCGAATATGTTTACACCCTTCAGCGTGAAAACGAGATGAGCGAATTTTATATCACCGACATCCAATTTACAGAAGCAACCTAATATCAAAGCCCCCGCATCAGCGGGGAAGTAAACCATGGTCGCTATGACCGTGGCCGCTGCCGTGACCGGCGAAGAGACTACTGAATGATCCACCGAACACCGTCTTTTGGGAGACGGTGTTCTTTTTTGAAAATGCAAAGGCGTCCGCTGAGGAACATAAAAATCCCAACATGATCGGTCATTTGTTTAAGCTTGTAAAATTTGACAATTTCCAACAAATATCGCAAAAACTATTGCATTATTTTTGAAAATGTGTTATAATATTATGAATACTGGGATAGTATTCATTTGTTAGAGATCGAGTAATCTCATTTGGTTACAGCGGAAAGGCTCCAAAGCTTTTTATACCCGGGCTGAGGGAGGTTCCTGCTGTGTGAGGTGTTATGTATAAACATTTTTTCAAAAGACTGATCGATATGATCTTTTCAGTCTTGGCACTCATTTTATTGGCGCTCCCCATGCTGGTGATCGCAATTGTGACCAAGATGGACTCTCAAGGGCCGATCTTTATCACGCAGGAGCGCGTTGGCTTACATAAAAAGAATTTTAAGATCCTGAAATTTCGCAGCTTGCCGCTGTCTGCCCCCAAGGATACGCCTACGCACCTTCTTGTAAAGGAACGTGTGACGCTTACTCGCTGGCAGCGTTTCATGCGTAAATCCTCTATTGACGAATTGCCGCAATTTGTTTGCATTTTCCTTGGGAAAATGAGCCTGATAGGGCCTCGCCCGGCGCTTTGGAACCAGTACGACCTTTTGGAGGAACGTGACAAATACGGTGCCAATGACATAAAGCCCGGACTTACCGGATGGGCGCAGATTCACGGTCGGGACGAGTTGGATATTCCCACCAAGGCCGCTTTGGACGGCGAGTACACGCAAGCCTTGACTGCCGGTCGATGCAAGGGCTTTGTTATGGATGCGAAATGCTTCTGGGGAAGTATTTTGCCCGTTCTTCGCTCGGAGGGAGTAGCAGATCTGCATGGAGCGGAACAGAAAAATACCAGTTTTGAGGAGAAACAAGAATGATGCCTTATCATAAACGGATCCCACTCGCTACGCCTACCATGCATGGCGACGAGATGGCCTACATACAAGAAGCCTTTGATCGCAATTGGATCGCCCCTTTGGGCTTCAATTGCGACGGCTTTGAAGCTGAAATGGAGGCCTATCTGCATGACGGCGCCCATGGCGAACTCAATGCGCTGTGTCTCAACGCAGGCACGGCAGCCCTGCATCTGGCCGTCAAGCTGGCGGGTGTCAAGCACGGTGACGTGGTGCTGTGCAGCGATATGACCTTCGCCGCCACCGTCAACCCCGTGACCTACGAGGGTGGGCGGCAGGTTTTCATTGATTCCGAGCGGGAAACCTGGAATATGGATCCCGCCGCGCTGGAGAAAGCCTTTGAGAAATACCCCGATGCCAAGGTGGTCATGCTGGCTCACCTTTACGGTACGCCCGCAAAAATGGCCGAGATCACAGATATCTGTCAGTGCCACAACGCCATTCTCATTGAGGATGCCGCAGAAGCGCTTTCCTCTGCGTATCGGGGAGGGAAGTGCGGTACCTTTGGTAAGTACAATGTGCTGTCCTTCAACGGCAATAAAATCATCACCACCTCGGGCGGCGGAATGCTCCTCTGCGACAGCGAGGCTGCCCGCAAAAAAGCCTTGTTCTGGGCGACCCAGGCTCGCGAGCCCGCCCTGTGGTATCAGCATAACGAGATCGGCTATAACTACCGTATGTCCAACGTGGTGGCGGGCATCGGACGCGGTCAGCTCAAGCACCTTGAGGAACACCGTGACCTGAAGGAAACCATCTACCGCCGCTATGAGCAAGGCCTTTCTGATCTGCCCGTGACCATGAATCCCTACCTTGCCGACAGCAAGCCCAACTTCTGGCTGTCCTGCATGACGGTCAACGAGGGGGTGAAAGTAGATCCCATGGATATCATCCGTAAACTCTCGGACATGAACGTGGAGGCACGCCCCATCTGGAAGCCCATGCATATGCAGCCTGTATTTGAGGGCTATGATTTCATTTCCGCACAAGACAAGCCTGTGGGCGAGGATATTTTTGCACGCGGCTTGTGTCTCCCCTCGGATATCAAGATGACCGAGGAAGAACAAAACTACGTCATAGACGTGATCCGATCCTGCTTTTGAGGTTACATAGATGTATGCAAAATGTTTAAAGCGAGTGCTGGATTTTCTGCTTTCCCTGATCGCGCTCGCCGTGCTCTCCCCGATCCTGCTGATTCTGATGATGATCGGCGCGATTGCCATGAAGGGGAACCCCTTCTTTACCCAACTCCGTCCCGGGAAGATCAGCAAGAAGACAGGGGAAGAGAGGATTTTCCGCCTCATCAAGTTCCGTACCATGAGCAACGCCAAGGATAGGGATGGCAATCTCCTGCCCGATGACGTGCGGCTGAACAAGTACGGCAGATTCCTTCGCTCTACTTCTTTGGATGAATTACCGGAACTGTTAAACATTTTAAAGGGTGACATGGCCATCGTGGGCCCTCGTCCCCTGCTGGTCAAGTACCTCCCCCTCTACAGCGAGGAGCAACGCCACCGCCACGACGTGCGTCCGGGTCTGACGGGCTACGCCCAGGTCCATGGCCGCAATACCGTCACCTGGGAGGCCAAGTTCGAGATGGACGTGGCCTATGTCCGCAATATCACCTTCATAGGGGATCTGAAGATCATCTTCGGTACCGTGGGAGCCGTTCTCAAGCGGGACGGCATCTCCAGCGAGACCAGTGTTACCATGGAGGAATTCAAGGGTAGCAAGATCACACAAGAAGAAACGAGTCAAGTATGATAAAAGATAAGCAATTGGTCATCGTCGGTGCAGGCGGTCACGGTAGCGTCATCGCGGATATTGCCCGACTGAATGGCTACAGGTCCATTCTCTTTCTGGACGATGCCTGCGCCGAGCGAGCAGACGGATACTCCGTGGTGGGTAAGGTCGAGGACGCCCCTCGGTTCATGGCCGATTCGGACTTCATCCTCGCCATCGGGAACAACGCCACCCGCGAAAGGCTGCAGACGTGGCTTGCCGATCAAGGTGCGCGTCTCACCACCCTCATCCACCCCAACGCCGTCATCGGTGAAAACGTGACGGTAGGGACGGGTACCGCTATCATGGCGGGAGCCGTGGTCAACCCCGGCGCGGCCATCGGTGACGGTGTCATCCTGAACACCTGCTCCTCGGTGGACCACGATTGCCGCGTGGGCGACTTCGTCCATATCGCCGTGGGCGCCCACCTCTGCGGTACGGTCACGGTGGGTGACGGCGCGTTCATCTGCGCGGGAGCCACGGTCATCAATAACATCTCGGTCTGCAAGGGCGCGACCGTGGGCGCTGGGGCTGTGGTTGTCCGTGATATTACAGAAAAGGGAACTTACGTGGGTGTGCCCGCGAGACAACTGGTATGAAAATTTTATACGTAACGACCATCGGTATCACCATGGGATTTTTCAAGTCCTTCATCAAGGATCTGACAGATATGGGGCATACGGTGGAGCTTGCCTGCAATGACATGGAAGAGCCGGTTCCGGCATTTTATCATAATTTGGGATGTAAGATCCACCGACTCTCCTGCTCTCGCACCCCTTTCTCCAAAGGGAATCTGACTGCGGTTAAGCAGATCCGCCGACTCGTGGAGGAGAATCATTACGACATCGTCCATTGTCACACTCCCGTTGCAGCTACCTGTACCCGCCTTGCCTGCCGTAAGCTCCGCAAGAAGCAGGGAGTCAAGGTCTTCTACACCGCCCACGGATTCCACTTTTACAAAGGAGCTCCTCTCAAGAATTGGATGATCTACTATCCGGTGGAGAAGCTGTGTGCGCGCTATACGGACAAGTTGATTACTATCAACCAAGAAGATTATGAGCTTGCCAAGCGGAAAATGAAGGCGAAAGAAGTTCTCTACGTTCCCGGCGTAGGCGTGGATCTTACGAGGTTTCAAAATGTTTCCGTGGATAAGATGGCTAAACGCCTCGAGTTGGGTATCTCCAGCGAAGCAATTATATTGCTTTCGGTGGGAGAGCTGAATGAGAATAAAAACCATCAGGTCATCATCCGTGCCATGGCACAACTCATGCGCGGCGATCTGCACTACCTGATCGCGGGTATTGGCCCCAAAGCCGATGAACTGAAGAGATTGACGAAGGAACTGGGACTGACGGGAAGAGTCCATCTTCTTGGCTATAGAGCGGATGTGGTCGAGTTGTATCAAGTTGCTGACATCTTCGCATTTCCCTCCTACCGTGAAGGACTATCAGTTTCTGTTATGGAAGCTATGGCCAGTGGTCTGCCTTGCGCTGTCAGCCGCATTAGGGGGAATACCGATCTGATTTCCTCAAATGGCGGCGCGTACTTCGATCCCTACCAAGTGGAGGAATGTGCTAGCGCTCTGAAAACTGTGTTGGAGAGTGACACCGCCGCCATGGGTAGCTACAACCAACGAAAAGTTCGGTATTTCTCTCAGGGGAATATTCGAGACATGATGAATAACATTTACGGTATCCAATTCCGATAATACAGACAAGGAGGCTTCATGATGGAATCGAATTCCCGTATTCTGCTGAGTTTTGTTTTACCGATCTATAACGTTGAAAAATACATAGAGGAATGCGTGGACAGCATCCTTTCTCAAATGACGGATGACTGCGAGATCATTTTGGTAGATGACGGGGCTACGGACTCCTCGGGGCAGATATGCGACGAGTACGCCGCACGCGATTTTCGCATCCGTGTTGTTCACAAGGAAAACGGCGG